>CAYXQH010001003.1:0-1860 GCA_964467425.1 uncultured Saprospiraceae bacterium | reverse complement strand
GGAAGGTGTTGAACACGGAGGCACGGAGCGCACAGAGAACACATTTAACTCTGTGTGCTCTGTGTTTTCTATGGTTAATCCAAGTAAAAATCAAATTTTCTGCAATATATAACTCAAAAAAAGAGGTACAGAAATTTTATAAAAATCAGTAGTATAGGCATAATCTTATAAGGTTGAAAACATTGGTTTTCAATAGATGCGTTGATACGCAAGAAATAGACCCAGACAGAAAATAAAAGATCCTAGATAACGGAGTTGCTAAATTGTCGTTTCCAACATTACCACAGCATTAGATAGGACAAAAAAAATTTTTGAAGATTTTTTTAGCCCTATCTATGCCATGGAAATGTGGAAAACGTATTTAGTTTTTTCTCTATTGTCATGTCTAAGGTATATTCTAAAACGGTCTACTAAGATGGAATCCCAGTAGATAGTTTTATTTACAACTCTATGCTTATTGAATAGCAACATTTAGATCTTTCTGATAACTAACTTGATTTCTAACTACGGCAAACACTCTTAGAATCATTTTATTTCTCATGGCATTTATTACACAAAGATGATGTTTGCCCTGTGCCCTTTTTCGTCGATAATATTGTCCCAATTCCAACTTTGAAGTAACAAGTGCTTGCGCGCCCATTGTCAAATTGGATTTAAGTTTTTTATGTTTTCTTGCACTAATTTTATCTTTTTTTCTGACAGAGGTTCCAGAGCGTTTTTTATTGGGAATCACACCAACATACCTAGCATAAGCTTTAGCTTGATTGGGTGTGAATTTGGTAAAACCCTCTGTGGTAATTAGTATCTCCCTGGCGGTAACTGGACCAATACCTTCTACCGAAATAACCAATTGAAATAACTGGTTCAAATAAGGATCTGTGTCAATAAGTTTTTGGATGTTCTTTTCCAGATTATTCAAGTCATTCTTTAGAGATTCCATGCTACCAGCTTGATAATTAGCTAAGGTCTCATTTATCTGTGTCGAGTCAAATTGTTCGCTTTCCTTTAGCGGAACTTCCAACAAATTGATTGCACTAATTAGACGTTCTCTTTGTCTTTGAAGACCTTGTAATAGCTGTAAAGTAACCTCTTTGGGTTTCCACAATTTAAGCTTATCTGAAAAGCGAAAAGCGTATTCTGCTGCTCTACGAGCGTCTAGTGGATCGTCTTTTTCTTCAAAAGCTATTTGACCTGCTAAATGTTCACTTATTTTTGGTGCATGAAGCATGGTTAGTTCTCCTCCTTTGAGGAGCCAGCTATTCGTAAGATGTTGCGTGTAGATACCTGTAGCTTCAACGGCTAATAATACTTCTGTGATATCCTTGAAGTGACCCAATGTTAGTAACTTAGATATAAAAGCGAGAATAGAACTAGGGGTATTCTCTACTTTTTCTTCTAGTAAAATGGTAAACTGAGCATTCATTAAGCAGCAATCAAACCACTTTTTGCTTTGGTCTACTCCTAAGACAAATTTAAATTCCATACCTTTAGTTTTTAAGTTAAACTTTAGGTGGAAAACTTCTGGAAAAGGTTACAGTCTGCTAAATGACCTTTATTGAGCCTAAAAACTCTAGTTTTCTATTTTCGCCATGTGACTGTAACAAAAGGCATCAAAGGATTTAAACACAGAATAGGCCTGAAAACCTTAGGTCTCCGTATAATGCGCCTTTGATGCTATATAACCATGGAGTTTTCCACTTTTTTTCAAGGTGGAATTAACTAAAGAAAAGTATAACATCAAAGGAAAAATTATACATAGATAAAATTAAACTATTATATAATTAGTATCCTTTACAAAGCTAAAGGTCTCTGTGTTCATTATTTTAAATAGCCGCTAAAATCCCCTTCAGAAACTCATTA
>CAYXQH010001002.1:0-1871 GCA_964467425.1 uncultured Saprospiraceae bacterium | reverse complement strand
TCCAATTGGATCAAATAATAGATCAGAATCTGAGCCGCCACCATTTGGAATTTAAATCTAACCACTACTTTATTCAAACTTTAAAACCTTATATAATGAAAAATTTAAACTCAATTAAAAATCAATTACAACAGTTTTCAAACAAACAAACAGAAGTCTTAAGTGCAACGGAATTAAAGCATGTAAAAGGCGGCTATAAAGGAGATCCTCCTCCATATATCGACTAATAGTAACTAAACCACTGCATTAATTAATAAACATAAAAATGAAAAAAATGAAAAATTTAAACGATATCCAAAACGACCTAAATAATAACGACAAAGACCAACTAATCAGCAACTTGATCCTTATGAATATCAAAGGCGGTAGAAACTGTCCTCCACCATGGGAAGTTGACTAGCACCAAACAAAAAAGCTATTTAAACTAAAAAAAGCTCTGGGTAAGACCAGAGCTTTTTTAGCTTATATAAACACACAAACATTAATTTTTTATTCCAGTACCTTCAGTACTTTTCGAACGATAAACTCCCCAGCGATTTCTATACGAATAAAATAAATCGCTCCTGGCAATGTTTCCATATCCATAGTAATCACTTCATTCTCCACCATAGCAGGATCAATCACTTGCACCAAACGTCCCAACTCATCGATTAGATAAATATTTATATCCTGAGCTTCAGGCAACTGAATATCTACATTTACAGAACTAGAAGTCAAGGTTGGATATACAGTGATAGAACCTTCAATAGGAAGACTCGGATCAAACATTTTTATTTCAGTGGACGTTTCACAATTATTCGCATCTGTTACAGTCACATGATAAATACCAAAAGGAATATTTTCCAAATCTTCCGACTCTCTACCATTTGACCATTCATAAGTGTACGGTCCTACGCCTCCTTCTACTTGTAAATCTATTGTACCAAAATTATCAGACGTACGAGTTTCAGCATGTAGCTGTAGCGCTTCCGGTTCTTCCACAATAAACGTTCTTGCAGTATGACAATTATTTTGATCCGTCACGGTGACACTATATTCTCCTGCTTCAAGATTATCTAACTCCTCTCCTGACTGCTGGCCTGTTGACCAATCAAAATTAAACGGTGGAGCAACACCTGCCACACTCAATTTGGCTCCGCCATTTTGATCCTCAAAACAAACTAAGTCTTGTAATTCAATCAAAAAATCAGGAGCTGGTTCATTAATTATTTCTATGCTATCTCTGTATAAGCAATTTTGGCTATCCGTGATTGTCACTTGATATATCCCTTCAGATAGTTCTGAAATAGCGGGAGCTGTGCTCGCTTCTTCATTCCCCCATTTATAATCATAAGGGGAAGTACCACCTTCAACAGCTACAGCAATCCAACCATTTGCATAATCGCAAGTTTCATTTTCGGAACTGACCATCCCTGCTATTGGAGGTGGCTCTTCCAGGTTTACAACACTGGTAAAGACACAGCCAGTACTATCGATAAGAGAGAGATCATATACACCCGCTGATAGATTTTGAAAAATATTAGAACTCTGATAGGGTCCATTATCCAGCGCATATTCAAAAGGTTCTATACCTGAAAGTAGTGTAATAATAAGATTTCCATCTGTTCCTCCATTACAGGATACAGACTCCGCTTCTACCTCATACATCGGCAAGGCAGGAGCCGTAATAAAAGTAGTCTCCTCTACTAAACAGCCACTGGAATTTTTCACGGTTACATCGTAGATACCAGGTCCAAGATTTTCAAATATATTGGAGGACTGAAAATTAAGCCCATCAATAGCATACTCCAGATTAGTATCCGGTCCGGTGGCAATCGCGGTAATAGTTCCGTCATCTGCTCCAGGGCAACTTACGTTTTCACTATTAATGC
>CAYXQH010001001.1:0-1872 GCA_964467425.1 uncultured Saprospiraceae bacterium | reverse complement strand
AATGAGATGCTCCATTTTTAGTAGCAATTTTACCATCCAATGTTTGTGCGAAATGAGCGACTGAAATACAACGTTTTAACTTTCTGGCGAAATAATTAAAAAAACAATAAGGCAAATACAATTTGTAAAATTGATAGATTTCTTCTGGTATAGCATTGCCACTTTTCAGTGAAACCTTTAAAAGTTTATCTATGGAAATAATTGGACTATTGGGAGGGAATGAAATGTTTGATTGCAAATCAATAAGCAGAGCATGTTCCTCAAAAACGTCAGGCGTTTTATTTATAAGAATTGTATTTTCGGAAAGGTAACAAAATGAAATTTCTTCCGAAAAACCACTAATCTTGTTTTTAAGTTTAAGAAGTGTAAGCCATATTTGTTGCTCGTCCATTTATGTTAGGGGGATAGCTCGCTTTATAGAATGTTAATTGCTCTTATAATATTTCAATGATGCTTATTCCTTTCCGTTTTTATTAAATAAGTGACCCATCAAATCTTTTTTGGTATCAAAGTAAGCTTGATTTTCTTTTTTGGGCTCCATAATAATAGGAATCCTACTTTCTACAATTATTTCGGAATTAGCAATCGCTTCTATTTTTAAAGGATTATTGGTCAAAAGATGAATCGATTTTATTCCCAAGTCTTTTATAATTTCAACTGCAATCCCATATTGACGAGCATCTACTTCCAAACCTAAATGAACATTAGCATCTGCTGTATTTAATCCTTTGTCTTGAAGATTATAAGCTTTTAATTTATTGATCAAACCAATACCTCTTCCCTCTTGACGAAGATATAATACGACACCTTGTTGCTTTGCAGCAATTTCCAAGGATTTATCTAGTTGTTCTCCACAATCACATCGACGTGAACCAAATAAATCTCCCGTCAAACATTCAGAATGAATTCGAAGGTAAACAGGTTTTGAGATATCCATATCAGGATGGACCAAAGCCAGATGAGGCATAGGCTCGCTATCTTGATCCGAATAAGCTACCATCTTGAATGTTCCCCAATTTGTAGGGATCGCCGCTGCTACTTGTTTCTTCATACTACAAAAATAATAAAAAAGGATGCGCTAAATGTTATTTAAAACAACAAAGGAATTAATAAGTTTTGATTTGAGCATAAATATCGCCTGAAAATGTCTTCTTCTCTCGAACAGCCTGAATATTCCTTTGAATCAATGCTCCATCTACCCATTTTTCTAAGGCTAATTTCTGGCTTTCGCCAATGGACCAATTGAATTCGTAATCCCCTAAATCCTCTAGTAATTTTAAGCAAGCCGCCGTCCTTTTTGGCGTCCAGTTAAAAAATTCAAAAGACACCTTCGGTATTGGAATAGATAATCCTTTCAACACTTCTTCTTCAAAGTCTTCTACATCTATTTTACAAAAATCGGGAATTCCATGCTGATTTATAAGCTGATCGAGCGTAAGAACTTCTACTTCTATTTGTTCATTCCATTCTACTTCAAAATTGCTTTTATGGTTTAATTCCTTTCTCCATTCTTCACTTGCGAGGGAACTTACCGTTGGTGCATTATGACTCAAATGCATAGTCATCTTTCCACTTTGGGCTCCAACTGCTTTTGTTATCAATTCGAACTCGGGCTGATGATTAAATTTCTTTTTTAAAAAATCAATACAAACTGGCTGAGGTTCAACAGCGACTACTCTTGCCCCAAGACTTAGCCAGGCTTTTGATCGATTGCCAAGATGCGCTCCAATGTCAAAACATAAGTCACCAGGCTTAATAAATGTTTTATAAAAATGTCTTAGTCGCCTTTGATTGAATGGCTTCCAATAATAGATAAGGATTGATCTCCAAAGTCCGATTCGAGCTTTCCAATTCATACCTTCTCCAATTTGT
>CAYXQH010001000.1:0-1872 GCA_964467425.1 uncultured Saprospiraceae bacterium | reverse complement strand
AAATCACCAATCGCTTTTCGAAGTGTTTGGCGTAAGCTCTTGCTCTTTTTACGCCGCCCACATCAGGTGATGCAAAAATTACATTCGACAAATCCGTTTCTTGCAAATAAGGAATATAAATCGCTTGACTCTTCAAGTGATCTACTGGAATATCGAAGAATCCCTGAATTTGATCAGCATGAAAATCCATCGTCATGATTCGATTGGCACCTGCAGCTTGTAAAAGATTTGCAATCAATTTTGCTGAAATCGGAACTCGTGGTTTGTCTTTTCTATCCTGCCGCGCATATCCAAAATATGGAATCACCGCCGTGATATAACCTGCGGATGCTCTTTTAGCTGCATCAATCAACAACAAAAGTTCCATCAAATTTTCGGAAGGAGCGAAAGTTGATTGTATGAAAAATACATACGCACCACGAACAGATTCATTGATGACCGGCTGCATTTCACCATCCTTAAAAGTATGAAGTGTGTAGTCTCCTAAATCTTGATTATAATAATCAGAAATTTTGGAAGAAAGGTATCGAGAATTGACACCTGAAAACAATTTTACGTCGGCCATAGTAGAGCGTGATTGTGGCGTTACGAGCTCGGGAGAAGAAGTTGGTAACATAAATTAATTTAGTGTTTCGGCAAAGTTAAGAACCTACTTTAAATAAATGTTTGAAAAGAGGATTTCATTTTCAAAGTTTACGTTAAAATATTATTGAAATGTAAAGACTCTAAACACTCAATAAGTGATTATCGAGCGTTTTTTGTATTTAAAGAGAATTCTAAATGACATTTCAGATCATTTAAAGTTTTTAGCTGAAAACTATTGGAAAAATAGGTGCATTTTTAGTTTTTGATTCAAAAAATATTTAAATCTTAATACTTATGAAAAAAATATTCTTTTTGCTTTTGCCAGCGATGATTTTGGTCGCTTGTAATCAAGATTCATCCGTTACAACAGATACGCCGACAACGATTATTTCTGGTAAAATAGAAAATCCTGCAGGAGATAAACTTTACGTTTCTTCTGGTGAAAATGTAAACGTAATTGCCGTAGACAAAAATGGAAGCTTTGCTGATACGCTTGCTTTGTCAGAAGGATATTACAGTATTCGCCATGCTCGCGAAACTGGTGATTTGTATATCACTCCAGGAAAAAATACCAGCTTTTTTGTAGACATGAAAAGTTTTGATCAAAGTCTAACGTTTGAAAACGATGGTGCTTCTGCAAATAACTACCTCGCTCAAAAAACACTTAAGCAGATCGAAAATAGACCAAACTCTAAAGAACTTTATTCAATGGAAGAAGCAGGGTTTGCAGAAAAAGTATCAGCAATGGAATCATCAAGCATGGACTTGTTGAATGAAGTAAAAGGACTTCCAGCAGGTTTTGTTACCAATGAAAAACAAAATATTAAGTACGAAAATCTCACCTACCTTTTAAACTATCAATCTGCTCATTCTTATTATACCAAAAAAGAAAACTTTGAGCAGCCAGTGGCTTTCGCCGAAAAGATAGCAGCACTCGACATGACTAGTGAGAAACACTACAATATGTTTCCTTCTTTTCAGAACCTGGTACAAGGCAAATATGCATCGTTGATGGGAGACAATGGCGAAGGAACTGCTTCATTTTTGGAAGCTTTCAATGGTATAAAAAGTCCAGTCATAAAAAGTGGTTTGGCGGCTATGGTTTCCTATTATGTAAAACCGGGTAATGATAACGCAGGAGCACTTTATGCTGCTATTATGGAAAATTCTACGGATGAGGAGCTGAAAGAAAAATTGACTAAAAAGCACGAATTGATTCAAGGATTAGTGAAAGGAAAACCTTCTCCTGAGTTTGACTATCGAGACATCAATGGTAAAAATGTAGCA
>CAYXQH010000999.1:0-1876 GCA_964467425.1 uncultured Saprospiraceae bacterium | reverse complement strand
TTCTTTGACTATTAAAATACTTACAATGTTAATCAAAAAAGAGACCATCACATTTATTTCGCTATTTCTATTCATCCTAGGGATTGGAAATGCACAAAACAGTACCATTAGCGGCTATATCAAAGATAGTGATACAGGGGAGGATCTGATTGGAGCAACGGTTCAAATCGAAGGCCTGAATATTGGAGCCACAACAAATGAATATGGTTTTTATTCTTTGAATGTTCCTAATGGGACTTACGAATTATTAGCTAGTTATATTGGTTACGATGTGTTAAAGCAATCTATAGTCGTTTCTGAAAATCTAAAAATGGACTTAAGACTAAGCACTGGCGCCACTCAATTAGAAGAAGTAGTGGTCAGTTCTGTTGCTAAGGATCAAAATATTCGTTCTACTGAAATGGGGGTGGAGAAACTGAGTGTGGAAACGATTAAAAAAGTTCCTGTAATTCTTGGAGAGCCAGATATTTTAAGAACGATTTTATTATTGCCTGGTGTCTCTAGCAATAGTGAAGCTTCTACTGGTTTTAATGTCAGAGGTGGATCTGGGGATCAAAATTTAATTCTATTAGATGAAGCAACGATTTATAATGCGTCTCATTTGCTAGGGTTTTTCTCGGTCTTTAATGCCGATGCGATTAAAGATGTTCAATTGTATAAAGGAGGAATACCTGCTCGGTATGGAGGGCGCTTGTCTTCCGTTTTGGATGTTCGACAAAAAGAAGGTAACAAAAAAACATTTCAAGGAACGGCAGGCATTGGCTTAATTGCCAGTAAACTTAGTCTGGAAGGGCCTTTAGGGAAAAAGGTAAATGATGAAGCAAAAGGTTCCTGGTTATTGGCTGGCAGACGTTCTTATGCTGATGTGTTTTTAAGATTGAATAAAGATTTTAAAAATGATGTGCTCTATTTTTATGATTTCAATGCCAAGGCAAATTACGATCTGGGAAAATCAGATAGAGTATTTATCTCCGGTTATTTTGGACGGGATAAATTGGAGTTAGGAAATGTTTTAGGGTTTCAATGGGGTAATCGCTCTGTTACAGCCAGATGGAATCATTTATATAGTGACCGCCTTTTTGGAAACCTTTCCGTTACCAATTCCCTATATAATTATGCGATCAAAAGTCAACGTCCTGGGACACAATATCAATGGACGTCTAAAATTGGAACAACAAGTTTGCGAAAGAATTTCAACTTTTTTGCAAACAATAAAAATGAGATAAACTTTGGAGTCGAAAGTAATTATACCATCTACGAACCAGGTCAAATTCGACCTATAGATGATTCGAATGTTCAACCGATTGATTTTGATAAAAAATATAGTCTGGAGACGGGCGTGTATGTAAGTAATGACCAACAATTGACAGATTGGTTAGCGATCAATTACGGGGTACGCTATTCTATTTTTCAACGGATGGGAAAGGAGACTATTTTAACCTATGAAAATGATCAGGCAGCTGTTCAGTCGGAAACCGGTGCTTATGAAAATGGCGAAGTGATTGGCTCAACTGACTATGGGAGTGGAGAAACAATCAGCAGTTTTAATGGTCTTGAACCTCGTTTCTCGGCTAGGCTTAGCTTAGACAAAAAATCTTCTTTAAAGGTAGGTTATAATCGAATGTATCAATACATTCATTTGATTTCTAATTCGACTTCTGCTACACCATTAGATATCTGGTCACCAAGCGGACCTTTTAAATCTCCACAACGAGCAGACCAATTTGCGATTGGTTATTTCCGGAATTTCAAAGAAAATCAATACGAGTTTTCTATCGAAAGTTTTTATAAAAATATGGACAAGGTTATTGATTTTGTGGACGGTGCAGAACTGGTTTATAATAATAATTTAGAAACTGAATTGTTGAGTGGGAAG
>CAYXQH010000998.1:0-1877 GCA_964467425.1 uncultured Saprospiraceae bacterium | reverse complement strand
CGCTTATCTGGTAAATATAGTTTTTCATACTTTTATTTTTATCTTAGGGATTCCACATCTACTCCTACCTTCGCCGCATTTTCCAATAATTTCTCCCAAGCAGACTTTCTAAAAGGAACGCCTTCTTTTTGAAATTGTATTTCTTTTTTCTGCCCCCGTTCCCCTGGCAAATATACTTCTGTAAATCCTTTGGCTGGTTTACTTGCTTTAACCGAACGGATGAAATGGTCTGTTTTTTCTTTAAAAACATCAATCGGCATTAAATCCGCTACATTAATTGCCATAAAAAAACCACCTCCTACACTTGTTACTGCATCACCCGACATATATTCTGATGCAGGATAAGGGATTTGATTAACGTGCATTCCTCCTGGAGTCAGCAAGCCTGTTAAAATCTCCGTAAAGATATTAAATCCATATAACTTAGGATTAGAAAAGACAGTTGGTGCTGAAATAGCTGAAATACGGTCATAGGGTTGTTCCACATAAGGTTTAGGGTCATCCGTCAACTCTCCAGTTTCTGGGTCAATCAACAATGGTTTGTCCATCTTTTTATTGTCAATAGCACGCATCACCATATCATAATCATACGCCTCGGAAACTGCAGAATCAAAAATAATGGGTAGTTCCTCTTTTGCGGGACACACTACCGTAAATGGAGCTGCAGACACCTTCGCCTCTCGACCACCATAAGGGGCAGTTAATGGTACAGTATTAACCATTCCAATACCTATCATGTCTTCTTTTAGTGCCTCTCGAATATAGGCAGCTTGAAAACCGATGTCATTAAAATTGCGCATAAAGGCAATTCCAAAAGTATTTTTCTTGGCTTTTTTAATCGCTTTTTTCATGGCATACCAAGCTATATTTTGTCCTGCTCCTTTATTGCCATCTACCACTACATAATTCTTTCCTTTTTGCACTACCGTTGGCTTAGATTTCATATCCAGCATTTTATGCTCCCACATAAAAAAGGGAATTTCAAATACTGCCATGCCTTGTCCCATTTTGCCGTTTCTATCTCCCATTGAGATACAATGCGCCATTACCTTTGCTTGCTTTTTGGATGCTCCGCAAGCTTGCCACATGGCTTGGTATACTCGTTGAAGAAAGTCTGGATTTTCTTTTAATATCATTCTTGTATTAGTTGATAAATTATTCGTTTATTGTTTATTTAAAGCGAAACAGACCCAAACCCCTTATCCCAAACAGTTGGGCGGTCTTCCCCATTTCTTCTCCTAGTTTCTGCCGCTAACCAGCATAATAATTTCCAACTCAATCCTGCTGCTTGATACCCATCTCTATTGGTCAAATCATTTTGTGGCGCATATTCAACGACATCTGCTCCTACCAAATTGACTTTTCCGGAATCCCGCACATAGCGCATCACATCATAAATCCACCAAGTCGTCAAGCCAAATGGTTCTACCGCAGAACTAGAGGCATTAAAAGCAGGGTCTAAGCTATCTAAATCCAAACTCAAATAAACTGGACCACCTCCAACCGTTTTAATCACCTTTTTTGCCATTTTCTTCGCCCCCATTTCTCGACAAGCATCTGCTGAAAACCAAGTCACTCCAAAATTATCAGGATGCCCTCCTACTAAAGGAGTCATCGTGCCTCGGATACCCATTGTAATCATGCGCTCTGGGTCAAGCGAACCTTCTGCAAAAGATTTAGCAAACTGATGACCAGAAGTATAAGGATAGTCAAAATCTGCTCTGGTTAATAAATCAAAATGTGCATCAAAATGAATCAGTCCTAAAGGACCATGTAAATCAGCACAAGCTTTAATCGGTGCATAAGAAACACTATGGTCGCCGCCCCAAACTAAAGGCGTAATTCCATGTTCAGCGGTTATTTTCATTAAATGTTCC
>CAYXQH010000997.1:0-1881 GCA_964467425.1 uncultured Saprospiraceae bacterium | reverse complement strand
TTGGCCAGTTTCCAATGTTTAATTAATTCTTAATTTAATTTATTCGAGACTAACTCGATTTTATCCTTACTTAGAGTACAATTCAACAATTAATTGTTCTTTAATGTTTTCAGGAATCATTTCTCTTGTTGGTTTGTTTACAAATCTTCCTTCTAAAGAAGAAGGGTTCCAATCTAACCAATCGAAAGATACAGTGTTTGCTGCAACTGAAGCAGAGATGTTTTCTAATGATTTAGATTTTTCTCTAACACTTACAACATCACCTTCTCTTAAAGAGTATGAAGGAACGTTTACAATTTCTCCGTTTACCGTAATATGTCTGTGCCCTACTAATTGTCTTGCACCTCTACGTGTAGGAGAGATTCCTAATCTGAAAACTGTATTATCCAATCTCGATTCGCAAAGAACTAACAAGTTTTCACCTGTTATCCCTTTCATACGAGATGCTTTTTTGAAAAGGTTAGAGAATTGTTTTTCCAAAATACCATATGTGTATTTTGCTTTTTGTTTCTCCATTAATTGAACAGCATATTCAGACTGTTTTCCTCTTCTTTTGTTCGGTCCGTGTTGACCAGGACCGTAATTTTTTCTTTCTAAGGCTTTATCAGGTCCGAAAATTGGATCTCTAAATCTTCTTGCTATCTTAGACTTTGGGCCAGTATATCTTGCCATCTTCTCTTTTTTATATTATTGTTATAATAATTATACTCTTCTTCGTTTCGGTGGTCTACATCCATTATGCGGCATAGGCGTTACATCAATAATTTCTGTAACTTCTACTCCGTTATTGTGGATTGCTCTGATCGCAGACTCTCTTCCTGAACCAGGTCCTTTCACGTAAACTTTAACTTTTCTTAATCCAAGATCATGTGCTTCTTTTGTACAGTCTTCAGCAGCTACTTGAGCCGCATAAGGTGTATTTTTCTTAGATCCTCTAAATCCCATTTTTCCAGCCGAAGACCAAGAAATTACTTGTCCAGCATTGTTTGTCAACGAGATAATAATGTTATTGAATGAAGCTTGGATGTGCGCTTGCCCAACTGCTTCAACCTTTACATTTTTCTTTTTTGTTTTACCTGCTTTTGCCATTTTTTTAGCTTAGTGGTTTTGTCATCTTTATCACTTTCTTTTTGGTCTCTTCATTCATACTTTGATTAATCGCAGTATTCATTCCAATCAAAAACCCAGAGAGATTTACAACCTGATCAACTTATTATTTAGTTGCTTTCTTTTTATTCGCAACTGTTTTTCTTCTACCTTTTCTGGTTCTTGAATTATTTTTGGTACGTTGTCCTCTTAACGGAAGTCCAGCTCTATGTCTGATTCCTCTGTTACATCCAATATCCATTAAACGCTTAATGTTCAGTTGAACTTCAGAACGCAACGCCCCTTCAACTTTCATTTCAGCAACATAACTACGAACTTTACCTGTTTGCTCGTCTGTCCAATCATTCACTTTAATGTTTTGATCAACACCACACTCATCAAGTATTTTTTCAGCAGTACTTTTTCCTATACCATAGATATAGGTTAAACTGATTACACCTCTTTTATTTTTAGGTATATCTATTCCAGCGATTCTAGCCATAATTCAAATGTATCTTAACCTTGTCTTTGTTTAAATTTTGGGTTCTTTTTGTTTATCACGTAAACTTTACCCTTTCTTTTAACGATCTTACAATCTGCAGATCGTTTCTTTACAGATGCTCTTACTTTCATGTCTTTTATTTATACCTGTATGTAATACGTCCCTTTGATAAATCATAAGGAGACATTTCCAATTTAACTTTATCACCAGGTAAAATTTTAATGTAGTGCATTCTCATTTTCCCTGATATATGAGCTGTAATGGTATGTCCATTTTCCAACTCTACTCTAAAC
>CAYXQH010000996.1:0-1883 GCA_964467425.1 uncultured Saprospiraceae bacterium | reverse complement strand
GATTGCGTTCTTTTTTTGTGAAATCATTATTAAAATTAGCCCCAACACCCAAACAAAGTGAGGATTGTCTATACCTAAATGTGCGAACCCCGTCTATGGATAAAGCAACTAATCTGCCCGTAATGGTCTGGATTCATGGCGGTGACCATCAGGACGGAAGTGGGGCAGAGGTTTATTACGATAGCAATACCCTGTCTGAAAACGGTGTCGTATTCGTGAGCATTAATTATAGGTTGGGCTTGATGGGCTATTTTACCCATCCAGAATTAACCCAAGAATCCAGTAATAAAGTGTCAGGAAATTATGGCACTTTGGACCAAATTGCTGCTTTAGAATGGGTACGGGATAATATTGCCGCATTTGGAGGAGACCCCCAAAATGTCACCATATTTGGAGAGTCTGCTGGTGGAGAGTCCGTAGCCCATTTATTAAGTAGCCCACTTTCCAAAGAACTATTTCATAAAGCAATTCTTCAAAGTCCTGCTAATGCAGGCCAAATGATGCATTTGTCCAAGGACTTTTTGGATTATCCAAAAGGAGAAGATCGGGGTTTAGCTTTTGCTGCCCAAGCAGGTGTATCAGGCGATAACCAAATAGAAAAGCTTAGACAATTATCGGCTCAACAATTACAGAAAGTCATTCAGCAACAAACAGCACTAGGTGGGTTTTATCCAATTATTGATGGATATGTTCTGCCAGCAAGCCCTTTTGTAATTTTTGAAGAAAATAAGCAGCATAAAGTACCTGTTTTATTAGGGAGCAATGCGGATGAAGGAACGCTCATTCATAAAATGTTTCCGACACCCATGATTGAATTTCGGTATCAGTCAATGGTGAAAGGCATGTTGCCTAGTACTTTCTATGAAGAATTTGCAGAGGAAGCAACTGCCTTACTAAAACTATATCCCGATTTAGAATACAGAAAAGAAAAAGCAGAAATGGATTTTATTGGAGATGATATGTTTGGCACCAAAGTTCGATTCTATGCAGAAAAAATAGCCCAATCTAATCAGCCTTCCTTTTTTTACTTTTTTAATCGAACGCCACCAAGCAAAAAACAATGGGCAGGGGCATTTCATGCCGCTGAATTGCCTTTTGTCCATGGTAAAAGTGTGCCTATTTTACCGCTAAATAAAGCAGATAAAAAATTGTCAGCTGCGATGGTTAATTATTGGACCCAATTTGCCAAAACGGGTAATCCTAATGGAAATGCTCAACCAGAATGGACTTCCTTTGACCCCAATAATCCTCAATGGATGATTCTGGGTACAAAGAAAGTGGGAATGGAAACGGTGGAACGTGAGGAGAAATATGCTTTGCTAATGGTTCGATTGAATAGATATGTTCAGGCAATGAAAAAATTAAAAGAAAAAACAGTTGAGTTAATGTAAATGTTGGATGCTGGAAGATTTATTCTTTTGTAAAATATTATCAAGTACTAGGCGATAATTACATTATCTCTCAATCACATCATCCTCTATGAGTTACGAAAAATATAAAACAAAGTGGTTTAACGATTATCCAGCGGTTATAGATTTAGCCAATAAAGCCAAAAAACGGATTCCACATGTGGCATGGGAATATCTACAATCGGGAACAGGAGACGAAGATTTGGTGGAAAGAAATAGGACTGCTTTTCAAAAAGTTACCTTTTTACCTCAATTTTGCAAAGGGGTTTTGGCGCCTACTTTGGAAACAACTTTATTCGGACAAAAATATGCTGCCCCTTTTGGTATTGCTCCTGTTGGATTGACGGGTTTGATGTGGCCGAGAATAGAGCATTATTTGGCAGCAACTGCTAATCGCTATCAAATTCCTTATACGCTAAGTACCGTTGCAACAGAAACACCAGAAACCGTTGGACCTCATGTGGGAAATATGGG
>CAYXQH010000995.1:0-1883 GCA_964467425.1 uncultured Saprospiraceae bacterium | reverse complement strand
ACGCTCAAATAATAATGAAAGAAAAGCCCTACTTGATTGGAATTGCCGGAGGCTCTGGTTCTGGTAAAACAACTTTAATTCGCGAACTGAAAAAAGAATTTTCTAAAAAAGAAATCTGTGTGATTTCTTTGGATGATTATTACTATCCCAAGAAAAAACAAAAAATTGATCCTAAAGGGATTATCAATTTTGATTTACCAACCGCGATCAATAAAAAGGAATTTTTGGTAGACCTGAAATTACTGATTGATGGGAAACCTTGTCAGAGAATAGAATATACCTTTAATAATAAAAAAGCGAAGCCTAAAAAAATTACGCTCCGTCCCGCTAAGGTAATTATTGTAGAAGGACTTTTTATTTTTCATTATAAAAAAATTAATGCACTTCTTAATCTGAGAATTTTTGTACATGCTAAGGAAAATGTCAAACTGATTCGCCGGATTATCAGAGATAAAACAGAACGTAATTATCCACTAGAAGATGTATTGTATCGATATGAACATCATGTATTGCCTAGCTTTGAAAAATATATTGAGCCTTATCGGGAATCCGCAGATTTAGTGGTTAATAATAATAAGAATTATAAAGAAGCATTTAAAATGTTGAAAATTTTCATCAAAAGTAAAATATGATTTCACGACTCCTAATTTGTAGTTTTTTTATTTTGGTAATGACACCGGTCGTTCAGGGTCAACTACAAAAAGGAAGTTGGATGATTAATGGAGAATTGGGATTAACTATTTCCACTTTTCCTGATTTAGGAGGAGAAACATTTTCAAATACAACACGATTTTTTGTGGCTCCAGAACTGGCCTGTATGGTAACAGATCATTTGATGTTAGGTGGTAAATTGAGTCTTGAAATAACCGGAGTAGAGGAACGCCGAATTGCACCTGTCGAGCAAAATTTATTAATTCGGCATTACTTTAAGCAACTGGATAACTTGTCTCTATTCTATGGAGGTGAAATTTCTTTTAGTAAAATAACTTTTTCAGAAATAGGAAGAGACACTAGGATACGAACCACTAAATCTGCTTTTTTGCAGTCTGGTCTCCATTTTTTTCTACAACGAGCCATTGCGATCGAGTTTTTATTCAATTATGACGTGATCAGTTTAAGGTCTGGGTTAAATCAGTTTAACACTTTGGTAAATGGTGGTTCTCTAAACCTAGAAGGGCGATTACAGTTTTTTATCCACCCGAAAGATAAAACGAAATCTACCGAAACTGATTATCGTTTTTATCCTGGTAATTGGTTGATTGGAGGAAGTTTTCAATTAGGAGGGAATGATTTTCTGAGTCCTGAAATTCAACGATTTTGGGGTAGCGGTTGGACGACCGGACTTCGATTTGAGACAGAAATAAGTCTATCTAACAGAAGTGGGAGATTTGGTTGTATGCCATTAGTTCGAAAATACTTTAGACCAGATAAAAAAGGGAAAATATGGTTACAGGCTGGATCCGGTATTCGAGGTAATTATAGAAGAGTTAGGGATAATGGAACAGATGATTATTGGTGGACAACTGCTTCTAGAGATTTATTTTTAGAAGGTAGTGTAGGCTGGTCGAATCTTATTTCGCCAAATTTTACGCTTGATTTCTTTATTACCCGACGATATCAGAAAACCTACAGAAGGAATGATCCTACAGAAGAACGAAACACGTTTTCGATCGGATTGGCGGTTAATGGATTGCTTAGATAGTGGATTAGTGAATCGGTTAATCAGTTAATTGGGTTTGCCCAAGAGTGGCATCAATTAACTGATCAACCAATACAACTGATTAACTAAAAGATCACTGTTTGACAAAACCTTTTGTCCACTGCAAGCCATCTTGCTGCACCCGAATCCAATACTTTCCAACGGGTAGGTTGCTGATAGAAAG
>CAYXQH010000994.1:0-1884 GCA_964467425.1 uncultured Saprospiraceae bacterium | reverse complement strand
GAAGCTAATGACAAACCATTGATTCTATTATTCCATCAAGCGGGATACAGTAGAGGGGAGTATGTTGAAACGGGGCCAAAACTAAATGAATTAGGGTTTAGCAGCCTAGCAATTGACCAGAGATCAGGAAGCAAAGTTAATGGAGTAATGAATGATGCGGCAAAAGACGCAAAAGGAAAGGGCCTAGAAACCGATTTTCCAAGTGCTTATCCAGACCTTGAAGCAACACTTAAATATGTAAAAGAAAATGACTACGCGCCTAATGGAGTCATATTGTTAGGAAGCTCCTATTCATCATCATTAATATTTATTTTGGCTTCCCAATACGCCGAAGATGTAAAAGGTTTAGCTTCTTTTTCTCCAGGAGAGTATTTTAAATACCAAGATAAAGAAATCGCGGACTTCGCTAAACAAGTAACTTGCCCAGTGTTTATAACATCAGCGAAAAACGAGAAGAAATCGTGGAGTGCTATTTATGAAAATGTGGAGTCCAAAAAACAATTTTTCCTCCCAGAAACTAGCGGTCATCATGGCTCAAAAGCGCTTTGGGCAGAGAGAAAAGGAAATGAAAAATATTGGGCTAGTCTAAAGGCCTTTTTGAGTCAATATTAAAAACTTTGCTACTCCCACTCAAAAGTATTAATCATATGCATCGCATCCGCTTTTAAAAACTCAAAGACAGGCATCAAAGAATCTGTATTAATTTGCGAACGCACATATAGAGAACCACGTAGAAAATGTGAAGTACTATCCGTTAGATAAAATTGAAAAGGAGTAGCGACGTCTCCCTCAATGTTCATCACATTACCATAGACTTTACCAGGCTTAGAGACCTTGAAGTCATCCATAAACTCTGCCTTGATTCCATGCTTATTTGACAACGTATGCGCGTCTGTGATTAACTTATCTAAAGTATTGTTCTTGTCAATTGAGTAATAGCTACAGTGGATGGTTCCATTGAGCGAAGGAACATACAAATCAAACCAGCAATCATTTTCCGTTTTTTCTCCAAAAAAAACAGTGTCTTGAACAAACTCCGCGTAACTAGCCCGGTCGAAAGAGAAAGGGCAAACGGTAGGGTCTACTTTAATATAATAATTACGATCTGGAAAATCAATTTTAGGATATGCCCTTGGTTTTGGATTGTAGACAGGTCGGTCACTATCACAAGAAACAAGAGTAGTCAAAAGACTACTAATTGATAAACCCACAAGGCAGGAGCTTAAGAAGATGTATTTAAGTTTCATTATTATTTTCTGTTGGACTAGGCAAGGTGACAAGCACTTGCTCTATCCTTCTTTTATTCACAGTGACCACCTTGAAGAGGTAGCCGTTGCTATTAAATATTTCTCCGACTTTAGGAATGTATCCTGACAATTCTAAGACTAGTCCTGCTAATGAATCCGCATCCCCTCGTGCCTCATCAAATAATTCTGGTGGAGCAGAAATGACACGACCCAAATCATTGAGTAGGGTCTTCCCTTCGAAAAGATAATTCAGCTCATCAATCTTTTTGAACTCGATTTCTCCATCCCCATCAAACTCGTCTTTGATTTCTCCAATGACTTCTTCGATGACATCTTCAAGCGTCACGATTCCTGAACTACCTCCGAACTCATCTACCACAATCGCAATGTGTTGCTTTTGCTTTTGAAAATCTTCTAACAAGTCATCCAGCTTCTTCGCCTCCGGAACATAAAAAACATTCGCGCGAATAAGACTTTGCCACTCAAAGTCTGGGCCCTCATTTAAGTAGGGTAGCAAATCTTTAACGTACAATATCCCCGTAACATTATCGAAGCTATCATCGATAATTGGTATTCTTGAATACCCCGACTCTTCTGCTGTTGATAAAAGAACGTCATATTTATCTTTGAAGTCTAC
>CAYXQH010000993.1:0-1884 GCA_964467425.1 uncultured Saprospiraceae bacterium | reverse complement strand
ATCACTGGTCATTAAAGTTTTCTTCTTTGGCGTAACTTCGTACCTTAATCGAAGTATACAAGAAATAAACATTCTCTCCTTTTTTTAAAATCGACCAAACATGCAAGGCAATAAACCTTCCAAGAAAAAGTTGTTTTATCCGATCAATGATACGCTGGTTGAATACCTTAAAAAGAATAATCGGCATACGCCACTTCCGTTACAGTACGACGATCTAATGCGCTATGAAGCATCGACCGAACTCTTAAATCAAAAAGGGGAAAACACCTATTGGGAAACGGTTTATTTTCAAGAGTATGATCGGCAGGAGTTGTTTGATAATTTGACCAAGGTTTACTCCCTCCTAAAAGCAGATGGTGATCAAAAGGTGCTGGAGCATTTAGACGTTGCCCGGATTGATTACTGCACCTTTGGCAACACTAAGCCTTTCCGCATTCGAATCATCAATCGGCTTAATGACAATTACGATCATTTTTATATTAAAAAAGCAGACGCCAGTCGAGTCTATGGTCTTGAGCTAGAATATTTATTGTCTCCGAATAATTTAAGATATCTAGTGGATGGTGCAACACTTATCGAAGAGCATATTGCTGGAATTCCCGGTGATGATTTTATGTCCAGTAATTTAAAAGAAAATGAATTCAATCAAATTCGAATGGCCAAAGAATTTGTAAAATTTAATGAGCGATGTTTTGTTCGTCTGCTCGGTGATATGAGAGCGTATAATTACATCGTCGATATTACTCCGGATATTGAAGGCAACCAATATCGAATCCGTGCGATTGATTTTGACCAGCAATCATATGAAGGTCGAAAAAGTTTTTACCTACCTCAATATTTTAAAGAAAATAATCCCATCATCTTTTTGGGCATTCAACATATGGCTGCTGAGACCGTCCGACAATATCAATTAGAAGAACGTAGCCTTATCGCCGGTCGAGTGAAAGCATCTATCAAACAGGTGAACGAACTTTTTGATGTGATGACTAAAGATGAGATTTCTCAAAAAACTAAAGTGACACAATTAGCAGAAGAGCTGGCGTATCATCACAAAAATGATGTTTTTAAAAAATGCCTAAATATGGGAGAAGTTGTTCTGACAAACATTGTTCTTTTATTACAAAAAGATTTCAAACAGAGTATTGTCTTTAAAGAACTAAGAGAGAGCTTAGAGTAGTTTTATCCTTTCATTTTAAAAACCCAAAAAACACCTAAGACTATACCAAGTGCGACGGTTAAAATACCAAATAGCATAAAATAGATTATTTGGATTCCAATTCCTTTAAGAATCCCCATTCCGATAGGTTGTTTAAAAATACGGATATAAGCAAAGGTCAAATAAACAAAGTTTACGACCAAATATCCAATTGAAGCAGATTCATACCACTTTGCAAAAACAGGAAAAAACAAAATATAGAGCACAGTAATAAATGCTGTAAGGTAGGCATTGATGACTAAATGCTCTGCAAAATTATAGCGCCGATTATTATAAAGCGCCCAACTCGCAAAAGCTAATAAGGGTACTGCTAAAAGGGAAAGAACATTATAAAACTGCCCAAATATTTGTTCCATGAATACATCAAACCCTTCCATTTGATCGTTTCCCGCTGTTCCCATATTTAATCCTTTTCCAAAGGAAGCTGCAATATCAATAAAATTTACAGTAAGAAAAGTAGCAATCGTTATCACAAAAATCAGAAACCCAACTGGTTTAACCATTTTTCTGCGATCCTCAAAAAGATAGGTATTGATCGCTTCTCCCGGGCGAATGGCCAAATTAAGCAGGGTATAGCCTATCCCTTTCTCAAGATTCAAGACATTTAAAATCGCATCCCTGATGTTTTTAATTCGAATCCGCTTGAGTGGGGTGTTATCAGGACCATA
>CAYXQH010000992.1:0-1884 GCA_964467425.1 uncultured Saprospiraceae bacterium | reverse complement strand
TAAAAGGTTGACCCAAAAACCAACCGTTTTCGTAGTCAACCTTTCATTACATTTTTGTCGAAATCATCCTCCAAAGAAAGCAAGGATAATCGCGATAAGTGCAGCTCCCTCAATCAATGCAGCCATCAAGATCATGTTAGATCTAATGTCATTTACTGCTTCAGGTTGTCTTGCAATGGCTTCCATTGCTTTTGCACCAATGTTTCCGATACCGATTCCGGCTCCGATTACTGCTAATGCAGCTCCAATTGCGGCAATATTTCCGGTCATGATTAAAATTATTTATGTAATAAAAAAATAAGATTCTTAATGATGTGCTTCTTCAACTGCTGCTCCGATATAAGAAGCGGTCAGAATCGTGAACACGAACGCTTGGATAAATGCAACCAACAACTCAATCGCCATCATAAACATCGTTAAGATGGTCGAACCAACTGCTGTCCCGTATGCAGCGCCCGGATTAGCTCCTGACTGACCGAATACGAAAATCAACCCAACAAAAATTGCAATAACCATGTGCCCTGCAGTGATATTCGCAAACAAACGAAGCATCAATGTCAATGGCTTTATGAATAGCCCCAATATCTCTACTGGAGTAATTACTAATATTTTTACGATAGCAGGTACGCCTGGCATCCATAAAGTGTGGCTCCAATAATGTCCGTTTCCGCTAAGGTTAGTAACAAGAAAAGCAAGGATTGCCAATACTGCTGTAAAAGACAAATTCCCTGTAACGTTTGATCCTCCAAAGAATGGAATCTGACCAAACAAATTCAAACCTAAAATAAAGAAGAAAATCGATTGAAGGAATGGTAAATACTTTTGCCATTTGTGACCCAAAAATGGTTTTGCGACTTCATCTTGAATAAATATAAAAATTGGCTCCATGAAGTTTGTCAAACCTGTAGGCGCCATTCCTCTCCTTTTAACATAAGACCTTGCCATTGACATAAACACCCAAGCTAAAAAGAGGAATACTAAAAACATTGAGAAAACATTTTTAGTAATTGAAAAATCATAGAAAGAAGTGATTCCTCCTCCAAACATCCCTGCATCAGCTGTACTCTTACTATCAGCTTGCCACTCTTTTCCATTATAACAAACGAAAGCGTATTCTTTCATTTTGCCTTTATCTGTAGGTAATTTTTTAGTATAAACAGCGTGATGTCCTAAATCAATCTCACCAGTTGGGAAAGAAGCATCTTGGATGCGTCTTGCCGAACCTTCACATAAAATATATTGATTGTATGCTTTTTCTCCATTCCCGTGAGCATCTGCTACAAATCTTCCAGAAGAGAAAACATCCCATCCATTTCCAGGTGAATACAAAAAGCATGGTAATGGAAATGAAAATGGTCCTATGCTATAAATGTTTTGATCTGAAATGTGGTGGAATGCAGTTTCACCAGGATTGAATTCATGGTGTCCACTATGACCACATGCATTGGTTGCATGTCCATCACCAGTTGAATGGCTTCCATGGTCGTGACCTTCATGACTACCATGGTTGTGGCCAGCGTGGCTGCCGTGGTTATGACCGTCATGATTACTGTGATTGTGACCTGAGTGATCATGACCATCGTGATTGTGGCCTTGGTGATCTGCAGCATGCGTTTCTTTAGCGTGATTGTGACCGTCATGGTTATGACCATCATGTTGCGCTAACGCAAAAACAGAAAGGCAAAAAATACAACAAAGACTTAGAATATATTTCCGCATTTGGATACCAAATTTTCTTTTGTGATGATGCTTTCTGAAAAGCGGTGCAAATGTAGATATAATCTATAGGTAATAAAAACTATTTTTTAGCTTTTTAGAACACAAAAAGAAAGAAAAATGAAAATAAAATTCATATTTAAAAAATATATTCTTTAAATAAGGAAC
>CAYXQH010000991.1:0-1886 GCA_964467425.1 uncultured Saprospiraceae bacterium | reverse complement strand
TAGCTGAACTTCATAATAGGTAAAATAAAGATCATACAGAAATAAAAAAAGGCGTAACTAAGATCGTTACGCCCTCAAAATATAAAGCTATGAAAAATATTTTTAGCAGATGTTTAAAGCAGAATTTATTTGTTTAAATCCCAATCGTATTCTTTATACGATACTTTAGCATCTGGATTAATCTTAACGGTTGAATATTTATTTAAGAAATCAATAATGTTTCCAAAGTCAACTGCATACCATTCGAATATTTTCGAAATTACAACAGCATCAGCGGAGATTTTGTTCTGAGAAGCATTATTAATAAATGATTTTGTCTGTTTTTCAAAGTAAGAATTCAAGTTCTTCTCTGTCCATGCCCGGTTTAAAAGCGGTGGACAGGATTTCGCAGCACAATTGACGGCGAAGTGAATTCTTGCATCCTTATATACTGGTCGCAAAATATCATTCTCAATATTATTCAAACTGTAGGTTTTCCCACCTAAAGGGATCCACTTTTGGTCCCAGGGTTTTCCGCCGTGAAGGTTTGTTATACTTTTTAGCGGATAATTCTTTAGTATCAACTTAATGGTTGCTGCATTATACGCATTAATCCAATAAGCCATTTTTTTATTTCTAGACCAACCATCTGCCGGAGGCGCTTTATCTAAAGCCGCTAAATAGGCATCTAGTTTAGTTTCTTCAGCTTTGAAATTGTTATAATTTACTTTTCCACTACTGGAAACATGTTTTCGTAACATTTTATCAAAAACATCATGCACGTCTACAACTTCTTTTTTAGGAGTCACTTTAGGTTTATCAACTTTTACTTCAGTGCTATTTGTTATTTTTGAAGTAACAGCAGGTACCTCCTCTTTCACTTCTTGCTTCGCTTCAGTGACCGATTTTTCAATGACGTCAGCTACTTTATCTTTCTTGACATTAGCTGGCTTCTCAATGACTTCCTTGACGATCTCCAGTGGTTTATTTTTCTCCTGTTCTTTTACAGGTGATTTATCAATATTCTTTGTAGAAGGTGTTTCTGTTGTTTTCTGAGCAACGGTACTAGCAATGCTCTCTTCCTCCATTTCTTTTTCGGCATAGGACAAATCTACTGCTTTAGCCTCTGGTTCAGTATTTGTTTTTGGCATGGATTCATAATCCGAAACAGTATTACCCTGTTCTGTCGCACTGCTTTCAGTGCTGCTTGAGTTATTTTGTGATGAAGTTGAAGTAGTATCAGAATTTCCGCAAGAAAATATTGCAAAAATTATTACAATAAGAAAAGTATTTTTTAACGTCATCATGGTTTTTTCAGTTCTAAAAGTTGGTAAATACAACTAATGAACGCCTTTTAGACTCTTTAAGTTTACCGAAGTTACGTTCACTGTTATGTGAAAGACAATTTTAACAAAAAATTAAAACATTCCAACCATTGTACGAGTACAATTGATCCATTTGTGAATGATTACTTTTGCTTAGTAAAACAAATTGGTAATATATAGCGTTTGTCGTCTGTCTGATTTCTGCCTAAAATAGCCTTATATTGAGCTATATTGGGCTTTGATGCTAGCTTTGGTTTTAGTAATTTTGCGAATTAAAATTTATAGTAATTTATGTCAGTTAAGGTTGAACATCTTAGTAAGGTTTTTGGAAAGCAAAAAGCAGTAGATCAACTGAGCTTTGAAGCAAAGAAAGGAGAGGTGCTGGGCTTTTTAGGTCCAAATGGAGCAGGGAAGACAACGACCATGAAAATGATCTCTTGTTTTATTCCTCAGACGGATGGAAAAGCAACTGTTTGTGGTTTTGATACGGATGTAAACCCTATGGAAGTCCGAAAGAAAATTGGTTACCTTCCAGAGCACAATCCATTGTATGTTGATATGTATGTCAAAGAATATCTTCAA
>CAYXQH010000990.1:0-1891 GCA_964467425.1 uncultured Saprospiraceae bacterium | reverse complement strand
TGATGTCCAGGATTGTCAATGGATACAGAAACTTCATTGCCTGGCTTACTCAAGCAAACAAGAATACGAAATGTACATGATCATTCGACAAATAATTAAGATTATGAATCTAAATCAACTTGCCTTCAACGGTTTAGATATACGTTAGTTAGAATAAGGCAACAGTGGGGCTTTATTCATTTACAAAATAAGTAATATCATTACTATTAAAATTAAATCCCAATTTAAGTTTATTCTTAAACGATTATATTTTATTGACATCCTAAAACAAATGCATGAAACTCGTTTCCTAATGTGACTTCAAAATTAGGTTCAAGAACCATATATTCGCCGGCACTAAAATCAACATTTCCAGCAGAAACGATTCCTGCTGAATTGATACTAATTTCTGCTTCATATAAACCAGGGGTTAGCGGATTTGCATCTTCTTGTCTTTGAGAAATACAAGTATTGGTTCCACCACCGCCACATGGAATAAACATACCTTCGTTCCAATCTGAAGAAGTGCTACCACTACCATCATATAAAATAGCATTGCCCATAGTAAAAGCAGGAACAAAATCTCCAGCCGTCCAAAGGTTTGCGGTTACAGCTACTGAAGTTCTACTATGACCTGAAAATCCCCATTCAACATAGTCTAACATATTATTAGGATCACTGAATGAGCCAGGTAAATATAAACCTAATTCACCTTCATTTTCATTCATTGTAAAGTTATTCCAAACAACGACTAACACTTCGTTTGGATCCAAAATAAGGTCTCCACCACAAACTATATCCGCATCGCTCAGACTGACATAAACTGGCGTATCACATAGGTTATATGTTGAAATATCAATTGCCGTGCCTCCAATGTTTTTTAATTCAACTTGGTCCCCATCAGGGAATACCTTGTTGATTACAATTTCTCCTGGAGATAAGACTTCTTCATCAATATTAAAATCTAAAACACCTGAACCAAATGTTGCGAAACGAACAGTATTTGTTGGTTCAATATAATCGACATCTACTGCATTAAAAAAGCCAATATCTTCTGCCAATGAAAACCATTCACCTTGCTCAACATCAAACACGTAACCGCCTAGATCTGTTCCAGCAAATACAAAATCGCCACTTGGCGTTACAATCATTCCGCCAGTTTGTGCATCAATACCAGAAGGATAGATACCTGTCACATCCGTCCATGTAGCGCCACCATCTGTGGATAAAATAGAACCTACGCCGTTATTGCTTGGGCCAGAAAATAAAACCCAATCGTCATTTCCAGGAAGCACTACACCGCTCCCAATATCTCCTGATGTATATCCACCATAGGGAGTTATTCTAAATGGTGTATTTATTCCTTGTCCAAATGTGTTTCCTCTATCAGAAGAGATAAAAACTTTCCCATCTTGCAGCATATAAAGTATATCTGGATTAACGTTAGCTTGTGCCAGGGCAGCTACCTGTCGATTTCCCATATCAATCGTATGTCCTAACAAAGTATTTCCATTCCATTTTGCACGGTGCAACTGTCTTGATAACATCCAAATATTTTCTGTTGGATCATGTTGATCAATGTATGTTTGTACCCACCCCATATCAGAATGATTGCTAAACCCAACAAATGGTCTATTGTTAAACAGCTGATAAATATTGCCAATAGATCTGAAATTTCCAGTATTACTATATATGGGTACAGGAGCCCAGACTCTTTCTCCTTGACGACGCCATTTCCATGCATTTAATCCATCATAACTATCTATAGATGGTCCGTCACCTCCGATAGTTTGATAAAAGTCTAACACATCACTACCAATAGAACTTGGAATAATATTTTGAGAGCCCTGATCTTGCGTACCATAATAAATATGATCTGGATTATTTGCTCCTGTAAATAAAGCATCTCTAT
>CAYXQH010000989.1:0-1898 GCA_964467425.1 uncultured Saprospiraceae bacterium | reverse complement strand
GAATACTTCTTTGGAAAAGGACAAAAAAACTCTCCTTTGATTCGAATCGATATGAGTGAGTTTCAACATCCGGGACAGATTAGCCGATTTATCGGTGCAGGTCGAGAGGTTGGAAAGTTAGTGCAGGAAATTCGAAATAAACCTTTTGCGGTTCTTTTATTAGATGAGGTTGAAAAAGCAGCAAAGTCTATTTTCGATGCTTTATTGACTGTACTGGATGAAGGGATTTTAGTAGATGCTTTTGGCCGGGTTACTAGTTTTAGAAATAGTATCATCATTATGACGACTAACCTTGGAGCTTCCAATCGAAAATCCATAGGGTATCAAAATACGGAAGATGAAGAAACTGCTTACCTTTCTGCGATTGGCCGTTTTTTTCGACCGGAGTTTGTCAATCGGATTGATGGCGTTGTAATGTTTAATAGCTTGAATAAAAAGGATATTAAAAAAATTACTGCGAAAGAATTAAAAGAATTAAAGCAAAGAGAAGGATTTAAAAAACGCGGTATTGAATTACAATTTTCCGACCGGATGCATGATTATTTAGCGGAGATTGGTTTTGATGCTCGTTTTGGAGCGAGGCCGCTTCAACGCGCAATTGAACAAACGATTATTAATCCCTTGGCAGGTTGGTTGCTCGAACATCCATCAGCAAAAAACTGTAAACTCCAAATCGATTACGATGGAGGGCTTGTAATAAATCAATAGTTCGTTCATGTTGATCCTCCAAATCCTTATTATCTGTTTGTTTCCTTATCTCTGGATTCGATTGACCCGTGTTTGGAAAGTCCAGGATTGGCTAAGTCCAGTTGTTCTTTCTTACCTTACTGGAATCATTTTAGCTAACATAAATGTCTTACCTTTAAATGCCGATATCTCTAAAGCTTTTGGGGACTATACTGTTGTTTTGGCGATTCCTCTTTTGTTATTCAGTACGGATTTATTGGCCTGGCTTAAAAATGCAAGAACAACCGTTTTGTCCTTTTTGCTATGTGTAATAAGTGGAGTGCTTTGTTCTGTTCTGGTAGCTTTTCTATTTAAAAACAATGTTGATGATACCTGGATGATTTCAGGAATGTTGGTTGGTGTGTATACTGGCGGGACACCAAATATGAATGCAATTGGAGTTGCTTTAAATAGTTCAAGCGAAGTTCTAGTTTTAATGAATGCTGCGGATATATTTTGTGGAGGGATTTATTTGATTTTTCTAACCTCCATTGCTTATCCAATTTTTTCAAAATTTCTTCCTGCTTTTAAAGGAAACAAAAATGTTGAGAATGAAACAGCGGAAGCTCAAAAAGATCAATTGTCTTTACAAGGGATGTTGAAATTAGCTGGACTAACTTTAATGATACTCGGAGTTTCTGTGGGTTTGTGTTGGTTGGTTTATCGGAATTTAAAAGCAACCGTATTTATATTATTACTCTTGACTACTTTTAGTTTAATCGCATCGATGTTTATATCTGTTAGAAAAATAAAAGGCTCTTTTGAAATGGGCGAATATCTCTTGTTGATGTTTTGTGTTGCTGTTGGAATGCAGGCAGACTTTGGCAATTTATGGGCAGGAGGAGGTGGAATTATTTTATTCACAGCTACTGTCTTGTCTTTGACGGTTTTTCTACATTTGATTATGGCAAAACTTTTTAAAATTGATGTCGATACTGTGATGATTACTTCAACGGCCGCTTTGTATGGGCCTGTATTCGTAGGGCAAATTGCGAGTACAATTAAAAATAGATCCTTGATTGTATCTGGAATGGCAACGGGTTTAGTGGGTTATGCTGTTGGTAATTATCTGGGGATTTCAGTAGCGCATATGCTTAAATATTTTTTAATTTAAAAACAGGTAGTCAGGTAGTCAGGTAGTCAGGTAGTCAGGTAGTCAGGTAGTCAGGTAG
>CAYXQH010000988.1:0-1900 GCA_964467425.1 uncultured Saprospiraceae bacterium | reverse complement strand
AGAAGTTACGGTTAAATAAAGCTTCTTCTAGCCTAGCCATTCCATTTTACTCTACTGTAATATAAAAACGGTACTCGGTCGTAGCTTCCCGCTCGCATGACGCAGTCGGGCTGGTTCGAAGAAAACGAATCACTAATACCGAATACCGTATAAACTATCCGCTCTCTAATTAAAATTTTCCATTTTGATTTTTCCATTCCGATTGTGCAGGAATAGTAGCAATCACATCCCAGTGCTCTACAATTTGTCCATTTTCTAATCTGAACAAATCATAAAATGCGGTGTGGTCGCCCTTACCAAATTTCCCTTCACTTACACTCAATACAAAATTACCTTCGCCCAAGACCATGTGCAATTTTTCGTATTCCATAACTAATCCATTTTCAGCAAAATATTTCATCGCTGCGCCAAAACCTTCAAGCCCATCAGCGACAGCAGGATTATGTTGGACATAATTAGTCGGATTAATGTAGGTTGTTATTTTATCATTCTGATGATTGAGTAAGACATCATTAATGAAGTTTTTCACGACTGCTTTATTCGCTTCTGTTTTTTCTTTATCAGTAATGTCCGTTGATCCATCAATCTGCGTGTGTCCACTTGGATTAGGTGCTTGTATTTCAATTAGGTTATCCCAGTGTTCTACAATTTTTCCATCTTCAAATCGAAAAACATCAAATCCGATTTTAGGACCGAAGAAATCATATTCTGTTTGTGTAAATACAAAGTTTCCATCTTCAAAAGATCGAATAACATTTGCTTTGAAACCTCCTTCCGGCGCATGTTGCATGACGGCACCAAATCCTTCTAGTCCATCTCCAACATCTAAATTATGCTGGATGTATTTTTGAGGATTGATGTAAGAAATAGGTGTTTGATCGCCTGTATTAAAACTGTTTAATAAAGCTACTACTTTTTCTTTTTTTGATAATTCCATTTTTGTTTCTGTTTTAGATTTTGAATTTGATTCTGTTTCTTTTGTTGAAGAATTGCAGCTTGCCAATAAGAGGGCAAAACTGCATACTGTACAAATTAGTAATGATTTCATTGTTGTTGGTTTTGATGAAAATAACTACTGCAAAGATACAGGCAAGAGGAAGCCTGGCAACAATAGAAAAAGGCATTAAGACTGTAAAAATGGGAACTTACCTATTGAATAGCTTACTGATAAGCTTTTCTAAATACTTCAGGAGAAGTATCTGCATATTTTTTAAAATACTTGTATAAATTGGAAGGCTCTTCAAAACCTGCTGTGTAAGCAATTTCTTTTATAGAAAAATGGGAATGAATGAGTAGCCGCTTAATATTGGTAATGACTATTTCATCGATAAAGGTTTTGGCTGATTTATGGACAATGCTTTTTACCACATTATTTAGAGTTTTGGTTGAAAAGCCTAATTTATTAGCATAATCGGCAACTTTTTTCGTTTCAAAACAATGCTGTTCTACTAGTTTTTGAAATTCAATAAACTCTGATAAATATTTTTTATCGGTGATAGTCGTTTTCTTTCTTGATTTCGCACGATACAATTTCGTGATGAGTATATGTAAAAGGCTTCTGATAATTCCCAAAGAATATTCATCCCGAATATTAAAATACTCTTTTTCTAACTTCTCTGTAGCTTGAATAACGTCGGCATATTCTTCTTCATTCAACTGTATTTTTGGGTCTCCCAGTAATTCATTAAATAATTGAAAGGTCTTTAAGGCTTCCAGTTTTTCTAAATAACCTGAAATAAAACGCTCTGTAAAAAGCAGTAAAAATCCTTTTGCTTTACTTTTGAAAAATTTATGAATCTGATCTTTACGAATTGAAATGACTGTTCCTTTCTTGAATTTATAATCGGTAAAATCAATCGTGTGGGAACCTTGATTTTCGGTAATGATGAGTAGGATGTAA
>CAYXQH010000987.1:0-1903 GCA_964467425.1 uncultured Saprospiraceae bacterium | reverse complement strand
AAATATAGTGGAGTCTTACCCTGGCGTAAGTTCTCCGTTGACCTTTTCATTTATTTTAAAAGTATATGAAGCGGCGTACAAACAGATTTCAAAGCTATTTGGTGTACCTGAAAAGCAAATCGAAGCTAATAAAGCGACCTATCAAAACCTACTAGGCTCATTAAAGGGTCGTGTCTATTATAATTTAGTCAACTGGTACAAAATGCTAGCGCAACTTCCTGGCTTTCGACTAAACGCTAAGTTCATGGAAAATATGATGGGTGTAAAGGAGAGCTTTGAATTGCCGGAAACCAATAAGATGGGCAAAATGGAAGCTTGGTATCGAGTGATCACTTCTATTTTAAAAATGATTTGGCAGTTGATTAAGCTTCCGAAAAACTCCAAAAACTTCCATGCCTTATTAGATACGACGATCAGTGAGTATCGTCAGATAGATTTTGACAATTGTCGTTCTGAAGAATTGATGAAACATTACGTTGTATTTGAGGGCATCCTTTTAAAAAAATGGAAGGCGCCTTTAGTCAATGATCTTTTCGCTATGATCTTTTTTGGTCTGCTCCAAAAACTAAGCAAAAAGTATTTTCCAAATCATCAAAACCTGCATAACGAATTAGTAGCAGGAAGTGGAGATATCATTTCAACAAAACCTGCCAAGATATTATTATCCATTGCAACAGATATTCAAAAGGATAAAAGTGCAACTACACTTTTTAAAACTAAAAACACCAAAGAAATTCTAGATGCTTTACAAGCTGGAAATTTTAAAAGTATTTATACTCCAATTCAAAATTTCATTGAAGTTTTTGGGGATCGTTGTACTGGAGAATTAAAACTAGAAACGATTACCTACCGACAAGATCCGGAGGCATTGATTCATATTTTAAAATCGTATGTCCTGCAAGGCATTCAGGCAAAAGAGCGGAACTCTAATGATGCCCGATATTCTGCGGAAGCAATTGTAGCTAAAGAACTAAAAGGAAAATGGTTGAAAAAGAGATTATTCAATTACGTTTTAAAACAGGCAAGAAATCTTGTCAGTGGTAGAGAAAATTTACGATTTGAACGAACTCGAGCTTTTGGAATTGTCAGAGAAATATTCTCAGCAATCGGTAAAAACTGGTATGCAGAAGGTTTACTGGAAAACCCGCGAGATATATTTTATTTAACTCAACAGGAGATTTTTGATTTTATAAAAGGGACTAGTGTGAATGACAAACCTCCTGCTTTAATATCGCTAAGAAAGGAAACTTATGATTCTTTTGAAAAGAGTGAAACGCCTTCAGAACGAATAGCCACCAATGGCATCGTTTATCATGGTAATAATTTTTATCAGCAAGTAGAATCTGAAGCTTTAGAAGGTGATATAAAAGGTATCGGATGTTGCCCGGGACGTGTACGTGGAAAAGTACAAATCATCCATCACCCAAGTGAAATCGACTCTTTGGAAGGTGATATTCTAGTGACGACCTCTACAGATCCGGGCTGGGTTGCTCTATTTCCTACAGCAAGTGCCATTCTGGTAGAACGTGGTAGTTTATTGAGTCATTCAGCGATTGTAGCTCGTGAGATGGGTATTCCTTGTATCGTAGGCATTAATCAACTACTCAAAAGGCTAAAAACCGGGGATATTGTCGAAATGGATGGTAGTTCAGGTGCGCTTAAGATCGCAGAATAACTGGCTGATTTAGCTAACTGCTTGGTGTTTTAAAAAGTAAACATAAAACAGTATTAATATTAAATAAATTAAAATACGTATGTCTCGAAATTTAGTTCATTCTCCTACTGATTTCGAGGCATCTTTAAAATAAAAAGCATATGAAACGAACATGATATTTATTAATCAAAAATAACGCGTAAGCGTCTGATTAAAAAATATTATGTGAGAGCGAAGCGGTTACATATG
>CAYXQH010000986.1:0-1909 GCA_964467425.1 uncultured Saprospiraceae bacterium | reverse complement strand
TCATCAGTTGGAATGATTCCTAGTTTTTTTAATTGATCAGCTACTGCATTTGCGCGATTTTGGGAAAGGGTAATATTATAAGCATTGCTGCCATAATAATCGCAGTAACCAATAATTTCAATTTTATCAATCGTCTTGGAGGCTAATTCCTTTTGATATTGTTTTAATTGCTGCTGGGTAGAGTCAGCAATATTGTATTTGTCAAATGCAAAATAAATATTCAGATCTTTAATTTCAATGCTGGAAGCTGGCTCCGGTTCAGGTTTTAAAGTGGTTTGTAATAAAATCTCAACAGGGAAAAAAGTTTTATTATCCCATACCGGAATATCGATATTTCGATGATAGGGTAGGTAAGGCTGCTCATTGATTTTAAAATTAAAATCTTCATCTGCTTTTAAACAAAGAAAAAATCGACCTTCTTCATCTGTAGGAACGGGCGAATGATTTTTTGGATAGAGGATAGTTTGAACGGGTTCTAAAGTGACGGAATCTTTGACATAACCTTCTACATAAGTAATAGCTTCACTGGATAGTTCTTGTGAAAGATTAAACTGATAGATATCCATATTTCCCTTGCCGCCCGGTCGGTCAGAAGAATAAAAACCAGTAAGCCCATCGGCTGAGAGAAAAAAGCCCAGTTCACGATAAGCTGTATTGATTGGAGGACCCAGGTTGATAGCTTCGCCCCACTTACCATTTTCATCCAGTCGGCTCATAAACAAATCCTGTTCCCCCAAACCAAGATGACCAGTAGAAGAAAAGAAAAGTGTTTTTCCATCATTCGTAATAAAAGGCGCTTCTTCATCTTTGTCCGTGTTGATCTTATCACCCAGGTTTTCTCCTGGGCCCCAAGTGTTATCTTCCTGCAAATAACTAACATATAAATCCGTTCTTCCATGCCCGTCCTTCCTGTTACTGGTGAAATATAGGGCCGTACCGTCACAACTAATGCAGGCTTGTGATTCCCAACGTTCGGAATTGATTCTACCCTCTAAAATATTCGTTTTTAAAATATTGACATCTTGCATTTTGGCACTTCTAATATCGCAGGTGCCTCCAACATCGGGTCGTTGGCAAGCGGTGAAAAACATTTGTCTGCCATCTCTGGTAAAGGTAGCCATGCCTTCATTTACAGGCGTGTTAAAAACAGAATCGATATAAGTGGAGGGTGCCCATTGGTTGGTATCTTTTTTACTATAAAAAAGATTTTCATCGCTATGATATCGGCCAACTTGTCGAGTAAAATAAATGGTGTTTTGATCATTACTTAGAAAAGGAAAATATTCGCTACTCGCCGTATTGAGTGGTGCTCCGATATTTAAAACGGCTAAAACATTTTTATTGAAAATAGAGTCTTTAGCAATTTCACAGGCTCGGATATTTTCGGGAAGTTTTGAGCGATATCGATATTCTACTTCTAATTCTTTTTGTCCATTAAATCCAAAGTCTATGACCGGTAAACCGATGATAGAATCGAATTTATTAAAATATTCAATACTGGCTTCGTAATTTCCGTAACGATAATGGGCTATGGCTATGTCGCCATAAATGACTCTGGAAAAGTAAGGTTTTTGTTTTACTATTTTTTCCAGCAGCTTTGCGGATGCTTCGTATTTGAGTTGAAGATCATAAACGGTAGCGAGACCTCTCATGGCTGGCGCATAGTTTGGTTTCTTCTCTAAAATGAGTAGGTACAGGCGCTCTGCTTCTTTATCATTAAACTTGAGTAAAGCCGATTCGGCTTCTTTGACGTATTGGGATATTTTTTTGGGAATCTTTTCTTCCTCTTCGGGTTGCGCATGGCTTTTAAAACTTAATAGCAGTACTATCGAGCATAAGATGAATTTAAAAGGCAAGGACATAGAATTAAGACTGTTTCTTTTTGGTTTACGATTCTATAATAGAACAG
>CAYXQH010000985.1:0-1912 GCA_964467425.1 uncultured Saprospiraceae bacterium | reverse complement strand
CTTCGCTAGATCGCATGACCTCCTTTCGATGAGTAACCCAACTGGTGCCTGTACGAAGATGATATCGTCCCGTTAGTAAACTCGCTCTCGTTGGAGCACAGAGCGGACTTACATAAAAGCGATCAAAACTAACGCCTTCTTTAGAAAGTTGATCGAGATTTGGTGTCTGAATACTATCATTTCCATGGATGCTAAGATCTCCCCAGCCCTGATCATCAGTCATAATTAAAATAACATTCGGATGATTAGAAAGAACAGTGGTATCTGTTTTTTCAGTGTTACAAGAGAACAAAAAGACTAGTAAATAGATCGGGAGGAGGTTCTTCATTTTTTTTGATATAAAAATATTAAATTGCCTGGAAATAGCAACTTAGATCTGAAAAAAATAATATGATTCGAGCGATTAAAAATGCGGTTTTTTTTGATGGTGAAAAATATATCAGAGATAAATTTTTAACTTTTGAAAAGGATAAAATTCTTGGTTTTTTTGATACGCTGGATGCCTATGATGCTATTGAAATTTTAGATTATAAAAATAAAATTTGTGTTCCAGGATATATTGATTTACAAATTAATGGCGGAGCAGGTGTTTATTTTATAAAAGACTTTTCTCTTGCGGCAATTGATTCCATTGCTCGTACCTATCGGAAATATGGAACAACTTCTTTTTTCCCGACACAGGTGTCTACCAGTTTAGAAAATATTTATAATGGCATTGAATCGGTCAAGGAAGCGATGAAAGATCCATTGTCAGGAGTGATTGGCATTCATGTAGAAGGCCCTTTTTTAAATGTTGAAAAAAGAGGTGCTCATCAGGTTCGATATATTCTACCACCAACTATTCAGGAACTGGAAAAAATGATTGATGTTGGGAAAGATACAATTGGCTTGCTGACGATTGCTCCGGAAAAATTTTCTAAAGATCAACTTGCTTTGCTAAGACAAAGTGGAATTCGCCTTTCTGCTGGACATTGCAATGCGACCTATGCTCAAGCAAAAGAGTTCTATAAAAATGGCATAACGAAAGTAACACATTTGTTTAATGCCATGTCTGCATTCAATAGTCGAAATCCAGGCTTAGTAGGAGCTTTTTTTGATACGCCAGAATTGTATGGCGGGATTATCGCAGATGGGAAACATTTAGATTTTGCATCGCTTAGAATAGCACATCGACTTAAAAAAGGAAAATTATTCTTTGTAACGGATTCCGTCTTTGTTGATTTTAAAGGAACACAATTTAATTATGATGGATTTAATGTTCGTTTAGAAAACGGTGCTTTTGTCAATGATGAAAACAATTTAGCAGGTGCAGCCATTACGATGCAAGATGCGATTAAGAATAGTATTTTGCATGCGGAGATCTCTGAAGAAGATGCGTTTAAAATGGCTACTTCGATTCCTGCGGAATATCTCGGAATGTCTGATGAAATAGGAAACTTAAAAGCGGGTGCTTTTGCTGATATGGTAGTAATGGATAAAAACTATGAAATTGAGCAAGTATTCTTTAAAGGAAAGGAAGTATCTTGAAAATCGGTGTTAGGTATTCGTAGTTCGGTATTCGGGGCTCTAAAAACCAAACACCAAACACCAAACACCAAACACCGAATACCGAACTACGAAAACTTTTCTTAATTCTTAATCAATTTCTCAATCCATACACCAGCGTTAGATGTCACTTTTATAAAGTAAGCTCCTTGCGGAACATCATTTAAATATAGAGTCGATTGAGTAGTGGTGCTTTTCATGGTTTGACCGCTCAAGTTGATCAATTCAATCTGTTCAAAGCTTTCAACATTGTTTTTAAATTGAATGTTTACTTGATTCGTTGCAGGATTAGGAACGACCTGGAATTGAAGCGTATGATCTAATTCAAAAGCACTCAAATAAGTTTCGATGCTTTGATACTGGAAAA
>CAYXQH010000984.1:0-1916 GCA_964467425.1 uncultured Saprospiraceae bacterium | reverse complement strand
CGTTGCCATTGTAAAACCGATGGAGCAATTAAATACTTATTTGAAATCTTTAGAACAAACGAATTAATAAAATTATTTTTTTATAAAAAGATGAAAGAGATTCTTTCATTTAAAAATTAGTATATCATGGCAAAAATGAATTTTGGTGGAACGGAAGAAACAGTAGCCACCCGTGAAGAATTTCCTCTTGCAAAAGCGAGGGAAATATTAAAAGATGAAACAATCGCTATCATCGGTTATGGGGTTCAAGGACCGGGACAAGCTTTAAATCTTAGAGACAACGGATTCAATGTAATTGTAGGTCAACGACAGCCTTCTCAATCCTGGGATAAAGCGGTTGATGATGGCTTTGTTCCTGGAGAAACTTTATTCTCTATTGAGGAAGCCGTCAAAAAAGGAACAGTGATTCAGTATCTTTTATCGGATGCTGCTCAAATTTCTCAATGGGAAAATATTAAACCTCATTTGACTGCAGGAAAAGCGCTGTACTTTTCTCATGGTTTTGGAATAACCTATAAAGAACGAACAGGCATTATTCCACCTGCAGATGTCGATGTTATTTTAGTAGCACCAAAAGGAAGTGGAACCAGCTTGAGAAGAATGTTTGTTGCAGGACGTGGTTTAAATTCCAGTTATGCAATTTTTCAGGATGCAACAGGTAGAGCAGAAGAAAGAGTGATTGCCTTAGGTATTGGGATTGGGTCAGGTTATTTATTTAAAACAACTTTTCAAAAAGAAGTCTATAGCGATCTCACTGGAGAACGAGGTTCTTTGATGGGTGCCATTCAGGGCTTATTTGCAGCACAGTATGATTTGCTTCGAAAAAGAGGACACTCTCCTTCGGAAGCGTTTAATGAAACAGTTGAGGAAGCTACTCAATCGCTTTATCCACTTGTTGCTGAAAACGGAATGGATTGGATGTATGCCAACTGTTCAACGACCGCTCAACGTGGAGCATTAGACTGGTGGAAAAAATTCAGAGATGCAGTTTCTCCTGTTTTCGAAGAATTATATGACAGTGTTGAATCTGGAAATGAAGCACAACTATCTATTGATTCTAATAGCCAGGCAGATTACAGAGAGAAGTTAAGCAAAGAATTAAAAGAGCTCCGAGAATCTGAAATGTGGCAAGCAGGTCGTGCGGTAAGAAGCCTTCGTCCAGAGAATGAAAAGGTAAAGGTTTAAAGGTCTTTAGCTAGCGCTTAACTGAATTCATCATGACAAATCAGACAACGAAAAGCTTTCCACTAATTAGTGTGGAAAATGTATACAAAGCAAAGGTTCGACTTAAAGGTGTGGCACTGCATACGCCTTTAATGTCGAACTTCAATTTGTCAGAAGAATACGATTGTAATCTCTTTTTAAAAAGGGAAGATTTGCAAACAGTGCGTTCTTATAAAATCCGGGGTGCTTATAATAAAATGTCTAACCTTTCAGATAACGATCTGCAAAAGGGCGTTGTTTGTGCAAGTGCAGGAAATCATGCACAAGGTGTTGCTTTCGCATGTCAAAAGCTAGGTGTAAATGGAACGATATACATGCCTTCCACCACACCGATGCAAAAGGTGAAGAAAGTAAAGCTTTTTGGAAAAGATAAAGTGCGGATCATTTTGGAAGGGGACACTTTTGATGTTTCTAACACCCTAGCCCTGGATGACGCCAATAAAAATGGAAAAATTTTCGTCCACCCTTTTGATGATGTACAGGTCATTGAAGGACAAGCAACTGTCGGATTAGAAATTTTGGAAGATTCTACTCAAACCATTGATTACGTTTTTGTTGCCATTGGTGGCGGCGGTCTGGCTTCGGGGCTTGGAAGTTATTTTAAACAATTGAGTCCAAAAACTAAGATCATCGGAATTGAACCTGCTGGTGCAGCATCTATGGAAGCTGCCGTTTCAGCAAGAGCGGTTATT
>CAYXQH010000983.1:0-1916 GCA_964467425.1 uncultured Saprospiraceae bacterium | reverse complement strand
GGATATGTTGGATATGATGAGGGTGGTCAATTAACTGAAGCTGTTCGCAGAAAGCCCTACTCTGTTGTTCTATTAGATGAAATTGAAAAAGCACACCCAGATACATTTAATATTTTATTACAAGTATTAGATGATGGTCGATTGACTGATAACAGAGGTCGGGTTGCGAATTTTAAAAATACGATTATCATCATGACATCTAATATGGGAGCAGAAACCATTTTAGAAAATTTTGAAGATTTAGATGTCTTAGGTGACAAGCATAAAACTGAAATTGTTGAAACGACAAAACTGGAAGTTTTTGAACACTTGAAAGAAAATCTCCGACCAGAGTTTTTAAATCGAATTGATGAGCAAATTATGTTTTTGCCTTTGAGTAAAGAAGAAATCAAAAAGATTTTAGACCTCTTACTCCGGAAGACCAGAAAAATGTTGAACAAACAGGAGATGGTGCTTGAGCTTGATGATAAAGCGAAAAACTTAATTGCTGATCTGGGGTACGATCCTCAGTTTGGTGCGCGTCCACTAAAACGTGTATTGCAAAAAGAGCTGATTAATGAGCTGTCTAAATTAGTCCTTGCTGGAGATTTTGGAGCAGGAGATACCATTTATGTAAGTACGAATAATAAGGGGCTGACGTTTAATAAAGCGCCAGACGGGAAAGAGAATGTGTCTTCAAAAACGGCTACCCCTAAAGCAAAAGCTAAACCTGCTTCGAATGGAAAGGGTTCGAAAGATGATAAAAGAGAGGAGCAGTTGAAGGATTTGAAAAAGGCAACGAAAGAAGTCGAAGATGCCGTGAAGGATTTGAAAAAAGGCAAAGGTGAAAATGGTAAAGGCGATAAAAAAGAATAAAAAAATATAACGGTGTTTGCTGTTCGGTATTCGTGAACAGCAAACACCATTTTTCCAACCTATATTCTTCCCTGTTTTGACGCATCAATTACTGGCGAATCTCCTTGAATTGGATTTTGGTTGAATATCTTTTCGTATTGATTATAAATATCGGGTAGTACTTCCTTGAACTTATTTGGAAAGGTGAAAAAATAAGTAATACTCACAGGTAGTGGTTCTAAAATGGGTAGTCCGATATAGTTTTTAACATCCTCTGTTTTAAATCCGCTAATAGCCTCTAGTTTTTCCCAGATCGTTTCTTCAAATTTTGGATAGGAATAGTCTTTATACATCAGCGTGAAAATTTTTGCATATTCATGCAAAGCAATATTATAGTATTTCCTTCTTTGCGTTGAACCAGGAACCAGCTGTTCTAAAGAAAATAAAATGACGCCATCTTCTTCATAAATTTCTGCACTGTGGAAAATGTCTTTATACTGTGGAGAAGGGAAAGGATGCGGGTACACTACTATTCTTTCGAATTGGGATAAACGGTAATCTTTTTGACCGAAAGTTAGTTGAACAATATTTGCAGCAATTAAGGCCTTGATATCTTCCGGCACGTCTTCTATTGCTTTAGGAATAAATTCCGTAGCCATCATATAAAGACTGATACGCGTTAGAAAACGTTTTTTGGCAGAAATCGCCAATTGTGTATAATAAGGAAAGAATTTTCGTAAAAACCCTTCTAGTTTAGGATGGACCTTTGGAGGATTACGTTGTGCCCACCACCAATCGATTTGCGGGCTCATAACTATTATAACTGCAATGATTAAAACAAAAGGAACGATATAAATCGGCTCCATATCTCCTTCCCATACAAAATACAGGCAGGCGATGGCTACTAAAACAAAAGGCACCAAAAGAAACTTGGAAAGCATAAGCATTATTTTCTAAACGCTAAAATAAGAATTGGTGACAGGATATGGCATGGATCAATAAAAAAAGAGTCCTAATAAGCATTAGAACTCTCTTTTGTGGTACCTCCAGGTTTGGAATCCCGATTTATCGGGGAATCGAAT
>CAYXQH010000982.1:0-1937 GCA_964467425.1 uncultured Saprospiraceae bacterium | reverse complement strand
CAACTCACCCAAGGTGAACGACCTAAAGAATGGACATTAAAATCTGACCTTGATCTATAAAATACGTGAAGCAACATATTTATAAATATATTGTCTATTAGTATAAATTCATTTTTACACCATTAAAAACTAAAACAATGAAACGAATCCTCCCTTGCTTATTATTAATATTCATCCTCGGCGCTTTTTCATTAAATGCACAGAACGAAACGGATAAATCAGAATTTGCACAAATAGAAGAAACACTGATGCATTATATTGAAGGTACAGCTAATGGGCAACCAGAAAGATTAGAAATAGCATTTCACCCAGACTTTAATTTATACTCAGTGACCAAATCAGATAGCCTTAGGATTTGGAAAGGAAAAGACTACGTTGGAGGAATAACTCCAGGTAAAAAATCGAATCGAATTGGTCGAATCATTTCGATTGATTATGAAAATAATGCAGCTACTGCCAAAGTAGAAATCGATATTCCAAAATGGAGAATTTTCACTGACTACTTTTTATTACTAAAATATCAGGGAAGCTGGAAAATCGTTCATAAAAGCTATAGCTGGAGAGATTACCCTAAGCCTGATAAAAAGGAATAATCCAAAAACCCAAACAAACAAAAACATGAAACAACTTACACCCTATATTTTATTGCTACTTATATTTTCTTGTTCAAAAAAAATATCGAAGTCTACAGCAGCTGAAAATGCTGCTGAGACTTCCAAGACGAATACTCCTATAGAAAAGGAGATCGAACTCTCTCCAGATCAAAAAGTTGTTTTTGATTTTATTCAGCTTGTTAAAAATAATGAGAAAGAAAAACTTAGCGAGCGAGTTCGATTTCCCCTTTCCAGAGAACACCCACTTCCTGAAATAAAAAACAAAAAGGAATTCCTTGCACGTTACGATGAAGTTTTTGATAAGCCTTTTAAAACAGTGATTCAAAATTCTGATCCAATAAAAGATTGGTCTACTGTTGGTTCAAGAGGAATTATGTTGCAAAGCGGAAAACTTTGGCTTACTTCAAGTGGAAAACTCATTGCTGTCAATTATCAATCGAATGCAGAAAAAATAAGAAAAGAAGAATTGATCAAACAAGACAGACAAGGATTACATGCCAGCATTCAAACGTTTGAAGAACCTGTTTTGAGCATGGAAACTAAAAAGTTTAAAATTCGAATCGATGACCTGGGTGATTATAATTACAGATACGCCTCCTGGTCTATAGAAAAGAGTATGGAAAGTAAGCCCGACCTGATTGTAGAAAACGGAGATTTTGTACCGGACGGTAGTGGTGGAAATCATTATTACGAATTTAAAAATGGTCAATACAGATATGTCTGTTATGTCATTGTTTTGGGGGAAAGAGACTCCCCTCCTGCCGTACTCCAGGTTTACCAGGGCAAAAAATTAATTTTAGATCAAAATGCAGTGTCTTTACAAAATTAAACCAAGTAAAAAATCTTACGTCAAAAATTAAGTTCGAGCTTACAAGCTTATTTCTTTATTTTAAATAAGCTATCTGGCAATATTTTTTCGTCTATATCAATGGCCGTTCGTTCATAATAATAGCCTTCAGTATAATTATTTTCACCATATTCGACCATTTTTAAAATTATTCTGCCATCAAAATGCGTAAGCATGTAAGGTGAGTTATTCCATTCTTTAGGAAGTTCAAATTTAAACTGATTACTTAACCAGACTTTCTGCTTTGTTTGGCTCGTAAATTCAAATATATCAACAGGTTCATAAGCCAATAAGAAAACATCACAATCGTGTTTTAAGACTTCAGCATTTTTCTCGTCAACTTCATCTATAGAAATCATAGAGCTTGGTTTTAATTTTTTCAGATCAAATTCATCAGTAGATGAATTATACGTAAACTGAGTATCTATGTATTCGTCGAATAGAAAAAGGATGGTGTAATCTTTTTTTTCACGTGC
>CAYXQH010000981.1:0-1939 GCA_964467425.1 uncultured Saprospiraceae bacterium | reverse complement strand
CCAATGATTCCAACCAAAGAAGATGGATTAGAAACGCCCGTTCACATCATTTCAAAAAATAAAAAATTCGTCGAAGGGTTCTCTGAATATGGATTTGAAGAGGGGATGCTCATTCGTGATTTGAAAAATAATAATTTGAGACACGAAGGAATCTACTCGATGTTTATGAGAGAGTTATACAGGCATTATAGCTCAGAAAAAGAACTGCCGCCTTATCTACCTGAAGGAATTAATCTCGTTAAACCATAGTTAAGAGTATGGTATAAAATCTTATTTTAAGATTGAACGTTATAAATTCACGGAAAGTAATTTTTTAGCGAATGAATAAAACAGCAATCAGCCTCATTATTGGAATTATGACATTGGCGTTAGTCGGTAGTATGTACCTGCAAGCCTCTTGGATTTATGATTCAATAAAAATAAATGAAGAGCAGTTTGGAAAAAATGTTTTTGCAGCACTCAATGCTGTAGCCATACGTTTAGAAAATGAAGAAACAAAAGAAGCCTACAACACTATGAATGGTTTCTCAACTACTTACGTTGAAGAAATAATTAGCCAAGGAGACAATAATATAAGAGTTGATCTTTCTTATAAAGAGTTTTCCTTAGGTGGAAATAAAAATGTTGAATGTGATTGTCCAAATTGTATGAGTGAGAACTACCTAAAGTTTACTCAATTGATGGGCATCAATGAAGCAAGACACAAACTACCCTTAGAGGAACGGATTTTTAACTTAGAAATGTTGAGCGCTTTTATGAAAAGAGAGTTGGCGAGTAGAGGGATTGGTTTAGAATATTTTTATGGTGTTCATTCCAATCATTTAAACAGTCTCATCATTGCCAATGACCATTATGTTGTCGCAGATCGAAGCCCCAAAGTGATACAAACTGGGCATAAGAATTTACTGACTTCTCAATATCAGGTAGAGCTTTTTGGGCAAGACATTCATTCGCCTGGTCAACTTATCGTTTATTTTCCTAATAAACTGGATTACGTTTGGGGAAAGGTTTGGAAGAATTTATTAGCAGCTTTATTTTTTACTTCGCTGATCGTTTTGTGTTTTGGATATACAATTTATGTCATTTTTAGACAAAAGAAACTTTCGGAAATGAAAGGAGATTTTATCAATAATATGACGCACGAATTCAAAACACCGATTGCCACTATTTCTTTAGCAGCAGACTCTATTTCCAATCCTTCTATTTCTGGGAAACCAGAAAAAGTAAAACGATTTGCAGATATCATTCGACAAGAAAATCGCCGTATGAATAGTCAGGTGGAGAAGGTGCTGCAAATGGCTTTGATTGATAAAAAAGATTTTAATCTAAAAACAACGGATGTTGATTTGCATCAGGTGATTCGGAATGCGGTTGGAAATTTCACACTTCAGGTCGAAAAACGAGAAGGTATTTTGACTACTAATTTGAAAGCTGAAAAATCTAATATTCAAGGTGATGTAACGCACATCACTAACATTATTCATAACCTAATGGATAATGCAAATAAATATTCGCCTGAAAAGCCTGAAATTACCATTCATACACGAAACCTTCGCAATGGAATTGAAGTGATTGTAGAGGACAAAGGCATGGGGATGGGGCGCGAAGCATTGAAGAACATCTTTGATAAATTCTATAGAGTTCATACAGGGAATTTGCATGATGTGAAAGGATTTGGACTCGGATTGAGCTATGTGAAAGCAATTATTACTGCCCATAAAGGACAAATAGATGTAAAAAGTGATTTAGGGAAAGGGAGTAAATTTATATTGTTTTTTCCTTTCAAAATGGAAGAGTAAAAGTGTGAACAATATCCGTTCATGTTCGTTTTTTTATAGAAATTTTACCACCAACTTAGACAGCTTCTACCTAATAGAATTCCCTAATTATTTTACGGTGAGAATATTTTTTAAATATTTTCACATAGCTCAATCCGAGT
>CAYXQH010000980.1:0-1941 GCA_964467425.1 uncultured Saprospiraceae bacterium | reverse complement strand
ACATCATTTCCATCATGTGAGATACCGCTTGACGCCAAGTCTTTATCGTACCAAAGTACGGTCAAGATACCGTCAGTCGTATGCGCACGTCCAACCATATTTTGTGGCAAACCTGCAAGGTCACCCGCCAACATTTCAACAAATTCGAATCTCGTTGGGTCGTAGTTTAATTCCAACTGGAATCCGCAAATATTACTAAAGTCGCTTGACGTAATTTCAAGTATGAAATCTTCACCTTGATCGATTGCTTGGTCTGGTGTATGGAAGGTCAATTGACCATTCATATTCATGTTGTCGGTCATCGTTGGTAGATTGAGACTGTTGTCTACATCACCCAATTTCATACCCCTGAAATCCTGATTGTACATATCGCCAGTCAAGTTCATCAAGTTGATCATTACTGGAAACAAAGGAGTAAATGGCTCTTCTGGATCCGTGAATGACCAGCTTGCTGGTAAGAATCTCCATGAGTCACCTTGGAACATTTGGTCTTGATTACCCAAAATCAAATCACCAACGATACTCATATCATTTGAATCAATATCTTTATCACGATTGACATCTGAAGCAATGATTTTGTATGGTGAATCAAATGGTGTCACATCCATAATGTGTCTGCGCATTTTAATCAAATCCATCACAGAAAGTCCCATTTTATCATCACCATCTTTTGTTGGTAAAATCAAACAGCTACTTCCGATTTGTGAGCCACCGAATTGGAATTCACCAGTTGCGGCATCATTGTTCAATGTCTGAGCGCTGTTACAACTCAATTCAACATTTGGAATTGGTTCGTTGTCTTCTCTTACCACTTTACCAGAAATGGTCACAAAATTACTCACACAAACTTCACCACCGAAGAAATTCGGAATCACTAAAGTTGGGTCGCTGAACCATCTTTGACGAACTTCAACATTCATCGGAGTTGTAGGAAATTCAACAGTTGAACAGTTTCCTCTATTTCCTTCCATATCCACCATTACATTAAAAATCGTATGGTCATTTGGTAAACTAATACCATTTGTGTCATTCGTTTCCCAATGTAAAGTCACCATGTCATCACTGATGATGTCGTAGGTCAAATCACTCATATTATCGGTCTGTACATCGATGATTTTTCCAACGGAACCGTTTGCTAATTGAACAGTATATTGGAAACTCATTACTCTATCAAAGTTGTCTACTTGAACTGGAATCTCAATCGTTTCGCCCGGACGGCCGCTCACGTTTCCAGCTGTGAATGATAAATTCGAACTGTAAACCGTTGGGACAATCAAGGTCTCACAATGTTCTGCTGTACCGCAGCTATTGGTCGCAGTCATACAAACTTTATAAGTTTGACCAACATTGAAAGCATGGATTGGATTTACTTCTGTAGAAGTCGTTCCGTCATCGAAGTCCCAAGTTACCGTTCCTCCAGGATTGTTTGAGAAGAATTTCACAATACCGCCTGGGTTGAATATGAAAGTGAACACTGGATCTGGTGCCATGCCCATATTGTTAATCACCACAACCATTTCTTCTGCACAGCCATTTGCATCCGTCACACGTACCACATATCCACCACTCACGAGGTTGGTAATCAAGAAATCAGAAGAACTTGAAGTTCCAACCGTTGTTCCATCCAACTCAATCGTATAAGGAGCCGATCCATTGAAAAATTCAACAAGTGCAGCACCTGAATTTCCACAGTTATCTGGCTGAGCGGTCACGTTGATACTCAATGTAGCTGAACCTGCAATGGTTAACTTTTTGGTATCCTCACAACCATTCGCGTCAACAATTCTTACATCGTAATCACCAGTATTTAGGTTACTAATATTAAAAGAATTATCAGAAGTAGAACCAGCAGGGTTACCATTTACATAAATATCGTAAGGAGGTGTACCTGTTTGAATTTCTACTAAAATAGAACCTAAAGTTCCACAAGAAATATCAGTC
>CAYXQH010000979.1:0-1941 GCA_964467425.1 uncultured Saprospiraceae bacterium | reverse complement strand
TTTTTTGAAATAGAAGCGACGGGTGAAATCTTTTGGAAGAATTTTTATAAAGCTAATGAACCTACGGGTGGCGTAAATTTGGGGGAATTGCTGGATGTGGCTTGTGAGTAGGAAGGGATTTCGAGGTGGTACGTGGATGCCTGATATATCGTACCTACGCGAAGAGGTGTAAACTAGCGAAACCTCAATAAATTACTACATTCTAATTAAACAAAATTTTATTGAGAATTTATCTTCTCCTACGATTACCTAAACTATAGGTTAGCGAAAGAAAAAAGGACGGTTTATACACTTTTTCAACAACGTCAGCAATATCAAACTCATTTTTCATATACTCCTCATCTACTTCAAATTGATCATCTTTTAATCTATCAACTCTGAGAAAACTAGCACCTGAACTAAGCATAATTTTTTGATTCTTCCCTAGCACTAAAGAAAGTCCAGCATAGTAATTCACCTGGAAATCGTCTAAGTTTTGAAGTCCTGTTCCCACTCCAAACAATCCACCAAAAGATATATTTGTACCCGACCTTCTATAAAAATGCATAAAAGCGCCTATGCTGGGAGTTATAGCATTATTATTCGATCTGGCTCTTAGCCTTACATTCTCGGTGGTATCCACTTTTTCAAAAAAGAATTGCTCATCCCTTGCTTTATCACCAAAAGAAAATGCTGGTCCTACACTAAAGTCTACTTTTAATCCTCCTCTTACGGGCACATCAAAATCAACCGTAACAGGGTTTTTATGTGCTCCTAAAGTATTAGTCTTAGAAGGCTTAATAGAAATTTCATAATTCACAAAGTCTTCTTGCGCTTGCACAGGAGGAGCATTAACAATAAAATTATTTTTATTTCCAAGTTCACCATATAGATAATCTACTTCTCCAAACAATACTAGAATGGTCTCGTCATTTAATGTCTTCATTGCTTGTTCACTTACTTTAAACGATTCCTCGACTTGATTTTTTAGGTCAGAATATTTTTGAGTAAGTTCCGTATAATTCGATTGTATCGCTGCAAATTTTTTCTTGAGCTGGAACAATTCAGAAGAAGGATCTTTGGGTACTAACTTATTATCAGCAAGAATAGTCTCCATTTCACTAAATGGAATATCTTTTAAAGCATGGTTAACCAGTTTGACCCTAATCAATTTTAAATTATATACCGTCTCAGAAATACTATTAAATTTATCATTAAACTCACTTTGTTTTGTCATAAAATCTATAATGTCGGTTAGCCGTTGCTGTTGCTTTTTAGCTGCTGCATCTGCTGCTGCTTTTGCTGCATCTGCTGCTGCTTTTGCTGCATCTGCTGCTTTTACTTCACCTTGTTCTACCTTTGCGACAACTCCTGATGCTAGCTTTGTTTCCCATGCTGTTATTGCTGTTTTTGATGCTAGATCTGCTGCTATTACTGCTATTGCTGCTTCATTTGCTGCACCTGCTGTTACTGTTGCTACTGCATCAGCTGCTTCTACCTGTGTTTTAGTCAACAACATCGCATTATTTAAATTATTTTTCACTTTCTCATTTTGTTTTACTTCATTATCTAAATCAGTATTTACCGTAGTTTCTTTCCTTTCTTCTATTGACATCCGAAAGAGGGTTTGTAACTCCGTTGGAACAGGCGTTTCTAATTCAATATTTTCTCCCTGAACAGTTACCTTGTAGAGGAATTTATTGATATTGATTATTTGAAAAGAATGGAATCTTGCAAAGGGTACACTCTCAAGGAGTACTTCCTCCTTAATGGATTCATCGAAATTTTGCCAATCTATAATAATGCTTGTTTCTTTTTGGCAGTTGGCTCCGTAAACACCTAGTAGGAATAAAATAATAAGTCTTATTTTCATTTTTCAAATGATTTTTTAAAAGAGAATAGGTTATTACACTGTGCAATAAATTCATTTATATTTTAGAATGCTTCTTTTTGTCGATTACT
>CAYXQH010000978.1:0-1950 GCA_964467425.1 uncultured Saprospiraceae bacterium | reverse complement strand
TAAAAAGCTAAAAAAAATAAACGATGTTTACGCTGCATATAACACAAAACGAAAGCACTCTAACAAATCGTATGAGTTCCTTCTTCTTCAAATATAATTGTTTATTTATACTCGACTTAGCTCATCCATCAATGCTCGGCGATGGGGATATTTTTTTCTGAACATTTCTATAAGGGTATTCACTCGATCTTTGCCTCCTAATTTTTTCATTCTTCTAAGATATCTACACGCTTTCTTGTAGTGGCTTCTCCCCACATATTCATCTATGTATATTGTAATCCTTTCCCCATAAAGTTCAATGAGTTCAGAAGCATAGTCCTCAGACAAATACTCTTCGTTTTGTTCTATATTAGTTAAAGATACATTTTGTTTTACCATTGAAAATAGTTCTTGCCACCATTGCTCATTTATATATATTTTACGTCGTAATTCTGTATAATTCCATCTCCTTTTTGGTGTAATTTCTTCAATTATTTCTTCTAAGAATAGATCCCAATCTTTATCATCAATAGTGTTTTTTAAAATTTGATAATAATCTTGTGTACCATGGAAACTATTAATTAATCTAAATCGTGCATATTCAATTATTTTAGGGATGTCATTCTGAGTTTGCGCAATTTTCAATAACCAGTCATACCATTGTTTTGCTAAACCAGGCCTATCTTGTTCATCATAACGTATTCCGTCTTTTGAAAGTGCAATAGCCCTAACGTAATCTTTTGTTTTAAAAGCAATTGCTATTTCTCCCTCCCTTATCTTCGAATTTGATATATAAGCGTTAACAAATCCTTTGATTTCTTTTTCGCTTTTAAACCGTCTCAGCAAATCTAGCTTAAAAAACTGTGCCCGTTCTCTTTCATACTCTCCTTCAACAGTGTCTAAGGAGTGTATTATCGTATCTGCATCACTTTCTTTTTCAATTAATTCACAAGCGATATTCAAAATCCCTAAATGCCAGTCCCAACCAGAAAATAATCCTTTTTTAAAAGTCGAAATACAATAATCAAAGATGTTGTTCTTAAGTATTTTTGATAGTTTTTCTTTGGTTAGTTTATAGAGTAACTCCATAGACGAATCAATAAAATATCCCAGATCTCCACCACTGTCATCAGCATACTGAAATGCTTCTGTAAATTCCTCCAGTAATGCAGTACTTATATAAAAAACATTTTCGAAATTATTGGATTCTAAATACTTTTTAGCATAGGTTAAAAAAGGTTCTGTCGTACGTACAACATATTTCATATCCGACCAATCTATCCAATTGTCTCTTCTAGCTGCTGTATTTAATATTGATTTTATTTGTTTTTGGTAAAATGCTTTGGATTGATCTTGACTAAGATGTGCAAATTGTGTCAAAAAAATATTCCTAAACTTTTTATCACTTTTACTAGTTTCCGCTATAAATCCCATAAGTTCTTCATGAGAAATAGCAGTGAGTAATTCTTTAATTTGTTGATTTACAGACTTTGTTCTTTTCTTTCGAGCTTTTGGAGGGTTTTTTTCATTTAAACTAAAAATATCTTGCTGCAAACTAAAAATCACTGCGGTCAAGTGTTTACAAACAGGTCCCATATCATAGGGACAATTGCAATTGTGCTCTTCTATAATATTATTTGCAATTTCTAATGTAATGGTGTATTCATCAGTTCCTTCGACTATGGCTTCATAAACACCCGAATCTATTTCTGTAAGCTCAGTTACATGTCCTTTTTTAAAGTACAATAAGCCTCTTTCTAAAATAGTTGAATCTATAACTTGTTCAAACCGGTCTAAAGGTATTTTCATATTTAAAAAGTGAACTTATCTTTCTATATTCATAATCAGTAGTGTCCGGCAAAAGACCCTTCAATTTCCTCAAGCTTCTATAAATACTGATGTTTAAGCCATTTTAGGAAAAACAACCCCTTGCTATTTAGAAATCGAGAAATATCAAAGTATAAGCCTTAT
>CAYXQH010000977.1:0-1954 GCA_964467425.1 uncultured Saprospiraceae bacterium | reverse complement strand
GATAATTGTAGCAGTTTTTAAATAACAAATAATTTTACAGCATTAACTGCTGATTGCGGTTCAACAGCAAGTACAACAGTTGATTTTACGGCTATAGATAGTTGTGGTAATTCAGCAATTGGTACAGCGAATATTCAGATTTTGGATACGCAGGCTCCTGCTATAACGAGTGTCAATGACATTACGGTTGATTGTGATGATATACCCGCCCCTCCTTCGCCAACAGCTACAGATAGTTGTGATGTTTCACCTGACTTGACCTATCAGGAAGTAAGGGTTCAACACCCAGATGCAAATTGGAATTCTATAGGTTCTTGTTCTTTATTATATGAAGTAACATCCGGTGTCTATGATGACAAAGGAACCCCTTCAACTGCTGATGACGAGATGAGTTTCGTTCTCACAGTAATTGGGCAAAATACAGGTACTGGTTGGTCTGCAAATATTGAAGGAAATGCCTATACCAGTAACTATTATACCTCTCTCTCAATAGGACCGTTTTTATCGAACGGACCCTCCATAAACTTTACGCTTATAGATGCTGTTGATCCAGCTTGTTTGTTAAATGTGACGGTTAATTCATCTAGTTTCTAGGGCGTATTTTGTTAAGTAGATTTAAACTTTCTTTGGAATAGTTATTGACTCCTCTCAAATAATAAGCACAAATAATAAGCACAAATACGACTTTAAATCGTGTAGTTTTTACACGGTTAAGGTTAAAATAAATTGGCTTTTGTAAACTACATGTATAAGTACATAAATTATAAAAAACTACTTTATTACCAGAAAAAGCAATATCAATCAATGTTGATATTTTGCAGGTCTTCTCTTTTTTCCATATTCTTCATAGGTGCGTTATTTGCATTCTTTGAAAATAAAATCTCAACCCATTCAGCGATTACGGCTTCTTTGCAGCTTAATAAATCAGCATCTGTTTCATCATTACCTTCTGGAGAAACTTTTTACTATACCATTCAATATCGTTGTGCTAGTTTGACAGATGATTGTCTGGGAACGGTTATTACAGATCCATTGCCAGCTGCAGTCGAATTTGTTAGTGTGAGTGGTTCTATCCACACGACTAATGAATCCTATAACTCAGGAACACATACAGTTACCTTTGACTTTGTAGATCCGCTCATAGCGGGAACCTCTGGTCAGGTTCAAATAGAGGTGCGTTTTCCAAATGGAACAACTCCAAATGGCACTATTGCATCTAACACAGCAACGATAAGTGCATCCAATGCCACCTCGGTCAGTAGTACTGCCAACGTTACCGCCACAGCCCAGAACCGTTTAGTGACCTATAAATATTATAATGGTGGGGTATTGGATGAAGTGACAGGCTACGGAATTCAGATTTGTAACAACACAGAAAATGGACACCCAATTGAAAGTGGGACACTGAATCCAACTAATTTAACAATAGTTGATCCTCTACCTGTAGGTAGTGTTTACCATTCTTCAAACTTTGGGGGTGTATATAATGCTGGTACCCACACAATTACTTGGACGATTGCAGATATTCCGCTTGGAGAGTGTAGATGGCCTCAGGTTTTTGTTGTTTATCCTTCTTCTAGTTTTTCATTGGGACAAGTAGTAACGAATAATGCAACAGTTACTTATACGCCGGTAGGTGAATCTTCAATTTCTACACCAGTTTCTGTTGATTTGACTATTGATGTTCCTAAAATAGGAGGCTATTTGGACAAAGATGCAAATGATCATACTGTAAATCCCGGACAAACCTGGGTGCATTATGATATCAAGTTTTCAAATTGGAGTAATGTAGAGATAGATGGCTTTTACCTGGAAGATACCATCCCGGATTATATTAATGTCAGAAGAATTGATATTGGTGAGTTCTATGTAAATGGGCCGTATACTAATTTGGAGAAAACAGTACGCTATACTACTAATCTAAATAGTACGCTTACACATATGCCCGGATCTC
>CAYXQH010000976.1:0-1958 GCA_964467425.1 uncultured Saprospiraceae bacterium | reverse complement strand
AAGAGTATATGTTGTTTTGATAGAACAATGAATCTGAGTTGTTAATTCCAAATATAAGTGTATCATTATTGTCATTTTGAAAATAGACTTTATTATATGATTCATATATTAAACCACTTTCAATTGATTCAGTTGAAAGTAGAAAGTCCCCTAAATAAATTGATGTTTCACAAATTGTATTATCGCTAATATCATCATCGTCATTATTCTGACATCCAACAATTAATGCTACTATTCCTATTAAATAAAAGAGTTTAAAATATTTCATTTTTTTGTTGTTAAATCAAAGTTTAAATGTTGATGAGATTGCTGTTGTTAATTTTTAGAAGTCCAATTGATGCCGCCTGCACCATTGTAAACGATAAGGCTTCCATCATCATTGAGTTGAAGTTTGTGACCCCTTATAGAGCCTTCAGCGCACCAGAGAAATCGATTTTCACCTGTGTATAAACATAGGTGCCCATCAGTATCTTGTAGGATTAGGTAATTATTGGAGGTATCGCTGTTGACAATATTTGGTGACCAGCGCTCCTTTAGGTTGCCATTAAGAGATAGGATTTCTTCGACGACCAATCGACCAGCTTCATTTATTCTACATTGAAACTTTCCATTTTTGGAAACCAGTTTTTTATCACGACTTATTTGCTGACCTCTGATAAGAGTAGACTTATCGATCTCCATGTTAGGGAAATCAACTTTAGTTGGCTGGTGTTCAAAGCCAATTCCGATTCGTTTATTTTTTATATCATAATAATAAACAGGGCAGTAGAAATAAATAGTGTTCCCAAGGTTGATCCTATGCTTTGGAGTGTCTGGCCTTTTACTATCCCAAGGAACTGGACTATTCCATTCTCCAGCGATTAAAGTGGCGGGAACAGATGGGGTAGGATTATTTCCAACGAGATAACTGTAAGACAGGACCTTTCCTTTATCGTCTTCCCAGTCAACAGTGACGATACCATTGATTAGACTTGTTGCAGAAGCATTATATGCTGCATTGCCCCAGTGTTTCCAAGGACCATCTTTTACAAAATGTTCATCAAAAGGAGGCTTGTTTTGAGGGTCGGTTTTGCCGAGTCGAAGCGTCATGTCTGGAGCACCAGTATCAATGGTAGCCATGACAGGACCAGTTATAATTTTTTTATCAGAGTCTGGAATTTTTATAATAATGGTATAGCCAGGAATAGCATCAGGTGAAAATTCAGTACCGCCTCCTAAATTAGGGATATCAGATCTCCAGTTTAATTTGTTTTCAATGTTTGGATAAGGGCCTAGTTGCAGATAGCATTTTGTGGAGTGCCAATCCTTAGCCATGTCTCCACCGCCACCTTCTGAAAAAATTCCAAATCCTTCCTTTCCTTTTGCATATTTTTTAGCAAGGGCATAAGGGAAAGAGGCAGCGGCCCTACGATCTCTTGGAAATGCCCCCATGATTATTCTTCCAGATTCTATTGCATAAAATTTAAAATCATCAATGCAATAATCAGTTTTTTTATCAGCGCTCTTGACACAAAGTTGACCAGCAACCAAATCGGCATTTTGTCCCCAGTTGTCTCTGGTGTTTTTTTGAATGACAGTAATTTTAGTTTTATCAATTGCAGAATAGGGAATAGTTGTAGAAAAACTTCCTGTATCGAAGTGGATGTTGAAAGGTGTATTGCCTTTGATGGCCGAGCCTGTAAGTGACATTTCAAATTGGTGATACATGCCAGTCGTTCGAATCGGGATCATGTTTGAATAGTCAAGAAATGCAAATTTTGGTTCTGAGAAAAATGGAGCTTCTTTGAGGAAGTTACAACTTAAAAGGAAAAGTAGAAAAAATAGAATCAAAGGTCGCATAAAGAATTGATTTTAAAATTACTTTAGTGTCTCCAGTTTTTCGATGAGCAGAAGATTGCTTTATATTTTTAATTAAAGTATAAATACTGGCAATCTAGTTTATTTATAATAATGTTATT
>CAYXQH010000975.1:0-1958 GCA_964467425.1 uncultured Saprospiraceae bacterium | reverse complement strand
TTGTACTAGGGTTCTGGGTGTCTAAAATCGTAGGGTTTAATCCAAGTAAATTAAAAGTCGCAAAACCATCAAGATCATTGTCACAGACAGTCTGATCTCCAGGGTTGATAGCAAAGATGTTTTGTAATGTTAAATCAAAGGTAACAGTAGCGCTACAAGTCGTCACAGGATCTGTAACTGTAGCGGTAATGGTTTGTTCACCAGAGGTAAAAGGATTGTCCAATGGACTAGGTAATGGATTGCCCATCTCATCAACATAGGTGATTATAAAACCTGTTTGACCATCTAAAATATCAGCTTCTACTTCTGAAGTAATAAAATCTGCAATACCATCACCATCACCATCACAGGCAAAAAGATCTTCAATCTCATTGGCGACTGGTTGAGGGGTTACAATAAGATCAAAGCTTCCAATGTCTTCACAACCTCCGGTATTATTAATAAATTGTACAGTGATCGTTTCATTAAAAGGAACTGTATTTGCTAATAATGCGGGTAAAGTATTAAAAGTACCACCACTTTCATCAGTATAGATAATGGTATCTACCCCTATAATACCATTAAGTAAAGCATCTTCAACTCCAGTAGTGTCAAACATAGCAAAACCTGTACCTGTAACTGTAGTATCGCATTCTATTAAAGGAGGAATTGTACTAACAATTGGTTGTGGGAAAAATTCAACAATGATTTCATCTGTAACAATACATGATTGTCCCCCTCCTAAATCGATAATGGCTTCAACAAGATAAATGCCCGCTTCGGTTACTTCTAAAGTTGGGCCTGTTTCTCCAGGAAGCATTACGCTGTCTTGAAACCACATATATGAGCTAACATCAGGTGCTGTTGCATCTAATGTAATAGTATCTCCATCACAAGCAGCATTTCCTGAGGTAACAAGAATATCATCACCAAGATCGAGAGTTCCTATATCAAAACTACCTGCATTAAGAAATACTGCAGAATCAAAATCATTGTCACCACGATCAGCAATAACAAGTTTGGCAGTATAAACTTCTCCGGGAACTATAGTTATCGTTGCAGTATTAAGAATAACAGTACGTCCATCAAACTCTATTTCATCATTGTTATTTGCATCTTGATTACTGACATATAATTCTGGAAAGAAATTTACTCCTTCGACTTCGGATCCGCAAATTGGAAAGGTATCAGCATGAATAGATAAGGTGCTAACAGGAACATTAGCAGAGCCTTCTATAATAGCAATATTAGTCCCGCCAAAAGGCGCTCCTGAATCATTAGGAATTCCTGGCCCACTAATAAGAAAAGCAAAACCATCCCTAAAGTCATCGTCACATTCAAAATCGTCTTCGTATTCTTCTGAAGCAAAGATGTATTCAAAACTAAGTTCATTAATGGAAGAGGTAAATGTAAACTCAAACACGGTAGCGTTACTAGTTTCAACATTAGTTCCTGTGAAATTATCTAGTATAGTTTCAATGTCTATATCGCCATCCCAGGGTGGATCTGCAGATCCATTTCCAAGACCTCCAGCGTCATTAGGTCCTTCGGCATCTGTAGCAATTCCGGAAGAAAGAATGATACCTTCCTCAAATGGAAAGCTCGTTCCATTACTTCTAAAATACCCCCAACTTCTAAGAGCAGGATTATTTGTGCCTTCTGGATCTTCAGCTAGATTGATTAAATTAATATCTACACAACTGGACCCATCTACCAGAACATCTCTGATTAAATCCTCTGCAGAAAGAGTAGTTTCAAGATCAGCAGGATCATTTACAACAATTGACTGAGCAAGACTTGTTGAAAATGAAATAAAAAACGATAATAATGCAAGTATTTTTATTTTCATTAGACTGTAGGATTTTAGAGTCAAAAGTACCAAAAAAACATTTAAAACGCTTAATTGATCTTCAAGAATATTGTCAAATTACTACTTTTAACGATAATATACTTCAGTTATTTTATTTTCTGCCACTAAT
>CAYXQH010000974.1:0-1963 GCA_964467425.1 uncultured Saprospiraceae bacterium | reverse complement strand
CTTCCTTGGATATCAACATTACTTGTATTCGTTATTAAAAAATTCACATTATCATCTTCACAAACTGCTTCAACTTTTATACTTGAACCATCCCAAGCTGCACTTACTGGTGTGCAAATACTATCAGGTGTGATTCTGGCAGTTAAGGTATGTGTTTGTCCGAGTACTGGTATAGTACAATCTAATGCAGCACTGATGATAATTTCTCCACAATCTCCTGCATTCACTTGTCCGATATCAAAAGCATATAAATTACCTGTTACACTAAATGGAAGAGAAGTACCGTTTGGATTTATCGTTATCAACTCATCCGCTTCTACTTCAACCATTACACTTTCTGCATCCACAGTTCCTTTGTTACAGTATTGAACTTTGTAAGTTGTCGGTTCACAAATCACTAAGTCGGGCGCTGAAATATCAATTTCCATATAAGCGCACTCATGTGCAGCTGTAAGAGGAAAATCAAATGTAAAAGAATCCAAAGTACCTGTAATATCGAATGTTCTATCATTGAAACATGGATCCCAAGTTTCATTATCAACTTTTAGATTCAAAGTGTATTCTCCTTCATCAACTCGGAAGAAATAATTTCCTTCTTTATCGGTAGAAGCATATAGGACTTCATCAGCACCTTGTAATGTAACTATCCAATCTGTTAGCGGCTGTTCACCTAAATTAAATTGGCAGTTACTATTGTCGTCAACAAAAACATTTCCTTCAATGAACTTTTGTGGGATGTAAAGTGAGTTATCTGTTCTAACAAATAATACATCTGTTACTACAAAATCGTTTTCGGTTATTTTTCCCGCAAATCCGTATCCTCCTCTAAACATAGTTTCTTCAGTAATGCCGAATATTTCGCGGTCATTTTCTTCGTTTCCTATAATTCGTTCTTCTTTAAGAACTAAATTTTCATCCACTAAAACCATATAGGCTTTTATTCTTTCTGCTGTTTCAAGTAGGTAACCTGCTGCTACAAAATCACCCTCACTAGTCTTTATCATGTCGTTGAAGCCTTGCTCGATTCCATTTCCATAAAATCGATTTGCAACTTCATTTAAATTCAAGTCAAATCGAGTGATAATTGCTCTAATTCCTGGATTTTCAAAAAATCCTCCTGCTACTAAATAGCTATTATCAGATGCAACAATTGCTTTTGGTTCAAAATTTTGAGGCCTATCTAAAATAGTTCGATTTATTTCATCACCATTCAAATCCGTTTCTACTAAAAATAGATTCGCACTCACATTTCCAGAAGTTCCCAAAAGTATATAACCGCTTCCATCTTCTTTTAGTACTACATCTTCTGCTCTATCATTTTCACCAACCGTATCAAACACTTTAATCCAAAGAGAATCTCCATTTGCGTCCAATTTCAACAAAAACATATCATTGTCACCATTACCATAACTATTTGATTCTCCAGCAATCAAAAACCCACCATCAGGTGTATTGATAATCGCTTGCCCTTGGTCAATTCCACTTCCACCATAAGTCTTTTCCCAAATCAAATTTCCTTCGTCTGATATTCTCATCACAAGGATATTTAGTGGTTGACCGAAAGTTTCTGTTTTATCGCCCGTAACGACAACTCCATCTGAGGTAGCCGCCATATCGTATGCTCTTTCTGTCACATTTCCACCAAAATCTTTTTCATAAATTAAATCACCATCAACATCTGTTCTAATGATATTAACTTGAAAACCTTGATTCGTTTCAGTAAAACCACCAAATACGTAGTCACCATTTGGCTTTGTTACAATTGTTTGTGTCTCGTTTGTCGCATTATTTCCGTAGGTCCTTTCCCACAGACGTGCAGATTGTGCATCTACTGTATTTATCATCACAACCATACATAAAAGGAACAGTCCTAATGCCTGTCTTACTCCTTTCAATATGTGAGAATCATTTCGATTCATGGGTTGTTTTTGGATTTGATGATTAATTACAATACAAAGATGGG
>CAYXQH010000973.1:0-1966 GCA_964467425.1 uncultured Saprospiraceae bacterium | reverse complement strand
GGGAAATGTCTCAAGGCGAGTAATTCATTAGACTTGTTACGGTTTAAGAAAAGGAAAATCCTTTGGAAAAATTCCATAGACCAGCGGCATAAAAAATTGCTTTATCTCGAAGCATTTTACTTTTATTCCTAAATCGCTGGACAAGGATATTGTATCGCTTTGCGCCTCCAATGGCATTTTCCACTTTTACCCTGACTTTGCTGACTTGTCGGTTATGCTCCTTTTGAGCAGGGGTAAATTTGGGATCGGGATTATTCTTTGTTTTATAGGGTTTCTTGTAAGGTATGTGTAAATTCTTGGTTTGGTACGATTTAGCAAAACCTATATATCCTAAATCTATCCATACCCCCAATCGTTTGAACCAGTTGAATTGAGGTGGAAATTCCTCTTTGAGCAAACGATAGTCATGAATAGCGCCTAGCACTGTTGTTCCTACAAAAAGAATCATCTGGCTAGGGGCAGCTATTACTGTGTTTTTAACGGTATGCATTTTTTTTTACCGTTATAATATTTACGCTGTTCCTCTTGATCTTTTTTTCTATGATGTATTCGCTCGGTGGCGTCTATTAATAAGTCTTTATGAGCTTTGGTAAATGCTATAAATTCTTCTACCGTTTGAAAAGATCGCTTAGGCAATACCGATAGCTTATCAAGTGTTTTTTCCAAGATAGGCAGAAATTTGTATAAGTTATCATGAGCTGTTTTTCCACTACAATTAAAAGTAAATCCTAATACATCGAATGTAGGATAGGATTTAAGATAAAACAAGGTCATAAATAGCTTTTGGCTAGGGGTTTTGAATATAGGGCAGCCTCCTAAGGAAGGCTTGCGATCATAGAAATCCTCAAACTCTTTATAATAAGCTGCCTGTATTTCTAGGTGTGTTTCGCTAAATGCAGCAGCCAAGGTATTAAAGTCTTTTTTGCCTAAACCCGTGAGCGCACGAAATTGTCTATCTTTTAATTGTTGGATATTTTGCTGCATGGTGTCAATTTTGAATAATTTAATGAGGCTATACTACCTTATTTTAATTCATAAATTAACATGCCAAACTATTCAAATTAGAGTCCTAAAAATTAATCTTTTGATAAACAACGCTTTACATATAATCTTCAATTTAGCATTCTTTTGTAATAATTTGAAAATCAATTATTTATTCTCGTAACAAGTCTATTGAAAAAAACGGGAAAGCCGCTGATTCTGCAAACTCAAGTTGCTTATTGGTTTGGGAAAGTTGGCTTGAAACTTGAAAATTCCGATCAAGAACCTTCTATACTAAAGCTAGAAGAAAGAACCTTTGAAACTGATCAAATCATTGTATCAGTAGGGAAACGCTTAAGTGCTATTAAATCCTCTCTTAATTTTAATTATCAATTGTCTTCTTTTGTATGGTTGCAAACTGGTATTGACTATTACATACCTGCATCGGAGCGATCTAGTGTATTTATTAAAGATAAGTCTGACCATAACAATATTTTTACAGACACTAGAAGCTATCAACTTAAAAGTAATGATTTTACAATCAATCAAAATGAGCAATCTCTTAGCGATGAGTTTCCTCTTGATATGGGAAGATGGTCTTTTAGATTGGGGGTGTTCATACGTTTATAAAATGCAGAAGAAATAGTTGAAGATACTTGACAAATTAAGTAAGGTTGAAAAAAGAAGCTTTCCAAATGGCGAAGTTATTGTTTTACCGTTTACTTATTATCAAAAATAATGACACTTAATTTACCCTGTAACAGGAAGTTACGGGGTAAAAAGCGAGCCATTATGAGGTAACTAAATTCTTAGCTACTTTGCGAACTGAGATTGCAAACGAACAAAAGAAATTAGCTCCTTAGCAATATCTACAGTATCCTTCCTTTCAAATTGCAAATGATGAATGCTAGTTGTTGGATTATTATCTAGCATATATTGATAAGACTTATCATAATAAGCCAAGGCAATTTGCGCTGCTCCTTTA
>CAYXQH010000972.1:0-1986 GCA_964467425.1 uncultured Saprospiraceae bacterium | reverse complement strand
CAAGGCAATCGCATAAAAATAATTGATGTGGTTTTGTTTTTTTTGCACAAAAAAACAAAATGCAAAAGAGTACATCGTTAGACACATTCGAACGTCATTTCGGTTCAATCGAAGATCCTCGTGATACACGCGGGCTTTTACACTCCTTGAAAGATGTTCTAATAATCGCAATATTATCGGTCATTTGTGGAGCGGATGAATTTACAGAGATGGAAGAATTCGGGAAGGCGAAAAAATCGTACTTAGAAACTTTTTTAAAACTGACGAATGGGATACCGTCTCATGATACGTTTGGACGTGTATTTTCGGTACTTGACCCCGAAGAATTTAGAAAATGCTTTATTTCTTGGGTAAAAGAATTGTGTGGAGATTTGGAAGAGGATATTATAAACCTGGATGGAAAAGCCTTACGACGTTCTTTTGATACGGATTCAGACAAAAGCATGATATATATGGTATCAGCATGGGCAAATGCGAATAATTTACTTTTGGGTCAAGTTAAAGTAACAGAGAAATCGAATGAAATTACGGCGATTCCTAAACTTTTAGATTTAATAGAGGTAGTCGGAAGTTTAATTACAATAGATGCGATGGGTACTCAAAAGGAAATAGCGAAGAAGATAATTTCTAAAGAAGCAGATTATCTATTAGCCTTGAAAGGGAATCAAGGAAATTTGAAAGAAGAGGTAGAAGATGCATTTGATAGATTTGGAGCAAAGCAACAGGCCATTAATTCAGCTTCATTTAGCACTCATTCACAAGTTGGTCACGGGCGTATTGAAGAAAGAAATTGTTATGCCATACCAGCAAAAGACTTTCTTTCCCCTAATGAACTTGCTAAATGGGAATCGCTTGAAACAATCGTTATGATTGAATCTTATGTTACCTTTAAAAACGGTAAGCGAAAAGGTCAAAGCGTTTACCAAAAACGATTTTATATCACTAGCCTTATTCAAGATGCAGAACGAATTAATTTTGCTGTTCAAAACCACTGGGGAATAGAAACTAAGGTTCATTGGGTTTTAGATGTTGCTTTTAGAGAGGATGATTCAAGAGTTCGAAAGGGACATGCTGACGAAAACTTTGCCATCATAAGGCATATCGCCCTCAATAAATTAAAAAATGAAAAGTCCTGTAAAAGAGGAATTAAAGCTAAGCGCAAAAAAGCAGGATGGGACGACAAGTACCTTCTCAAAGTATTAGCTGCTTAATTTTATGCGATTGCCTTATTGAACCAAGTGTTATCGGGTGGTTAGACAATAACACGTTGCTCATAAACACTTACAATGATGGAGAAGATATTATAGAGATGGTGGTTCAAGTGGACAATTAATCAAATCAACAAAAAGCCCCAACTCTCGTCAGGGCTCCACACGAAACAAACTTACACAGCAAGTGAAGAAAAGCTCTTTTACTCCTGCGGCATATGCTGAGCAGGATTGAAGGAGAAAGTATTTCGATATTGTTTTTGGATGGCGGAGGCGGTGGATTTATTGTGAAAAGATTGCGCTGTGGTAAACTTCGTAAACGTATCTGTGAACAAGCGGAGATTTTCCTTTTGCATTTTTTTGAGACTAATGGCGGAGGCTTTGGTGCCAGCCGGAAGTTGTTTTTCTAAAGCAGCTTTGAGTTGTTCCAAAGTTGTTTCTTCGTCCAATCGTTGAGTTGGATTTTGCGCATGGTCATTATCAATCACCACTGTCAATATCACAATGTCCGATGACGGATCGAATTGTTTACGATTAGCGATATTGATGGCAGCCTGCCCTTTCTTTTCAACCAATAAATCGAAGCCTGCTTTTAGGTTGAGTTCATGGCCGAGACGCTTTGCCATTTCTGCTTGAGCGGATTGGCCATTGGCAACAAGGTTAACCTGCTCATCCTTATAATTTTGCATAGAAGCGATGTCTTCCTTTAGCTCCTCGACAGTTTTTTCTTTGATGGATTTCATATTTGTTAGTGTATTTTAGAGTTCATTCTAAAATA
>CAYXQH010000971.1:0-1989 GCA_964467425.1 uncultured Saprospiraceae bacterium | reverse complement strand
ACCTTCCATCATATTTATAGCAGCATCTGGATTGATGACGATACCACAATCAACTGCGCAATAGACTTTTTCAACCACCGGTTTTCCATCCTGAATGGATAAATCTAAAACATTGGCAACATAAGAATTATGGCAAAAATAAGCAGAAACCCCTCGACCAACGCCAGATGTTTCACTGCCCCAATTTGCTTTTTCACGAACCAGTTTTAAGACGCCTGCATAACGTTCTGCATCATAATCATTCTTCTCGCCGACAGGTTTATTTTTTGCTTTTTCTAAAAGCTCTAAACGAAACTCTATTGGATCTTTGCCCATTTTTTCAGCCACTTCATCGAGGAAGGCTTGCTCTGCTCCGGCAATGAAATTAGAACGTGGCGCACGCCATGCTCCTACTGAAATATTTGACGCTATATTCCATGATTCTGCCAAATAATTATCCACCGCACCAGCAGGGAAACGATTGGCAAAAAGCGGACTTTGTGGAATGCCACCTGCTTTGACATGAATGGCAGTCAGGTTTTTATTTTCATCCAATGCTGCGCGGTAAGTCGCATGATAAGCAGGACGATAAGTACCAAAAGTCATATCATCTTCACGCGTGTAAGTGAGTTTGATCGGAGCATTCATTTTTTGAGAAATCAAAGCTGCTTCTACTAAAAAGTGCCCATACAAACGGCGACCAAAACCACCGCCCATTCGAGTCATTTGAATGTCTATATTTTCTAAAGGAATACCCAATCGCTCGGATACTGATTTCTCCATAAACTCCGGCGTTTGGGTTGGGCCGAGGAGTTCTGCTTTTCCATCTTGTACATTGGCGAAGAAGTTCATCGGTTCCATACAGTTGTGTGCAAGGAAAGGAGCGGTGTAAGTTGCTTCGACGATTTCAGCAGCATTTTTGAAAGCTGAATCTGGATTACCATCCTTTCGAGCAACCTCTGTTTTTCCCGCGAAAGCGGCCATTTTTTCTGTGTGATTATTTGTGTTTTCGAGCGTAGAGGTATTGTCCCACTCTATATTTAATGCCTTTTTTGCTTGCATCACTTCCCATGTAGAATTACCGACTACGACCACCAAATCACTAAATGCATCTACGTCACACCATTGTTTTTTTTCTGCATCTGGATAGGTATTGATCGAAAAAATTTCTTTGATGCCAGGCATACTTTTAGCTGCTGAATCATCTATCGATTTCAATTTCATACCAAAAGCAGGTGGGTGTGCAATCATTGCGTAAAGCATTCCTTCTCGACGGGTATCCAGCCCAAACAATGGCTGACCAGTTACGATTTTTTTACCATCAACATTTTGCTTGGAATGACCGATGATTTTGAAATCTTTTATAGCTTTCAAAACAACTTCTTCCGGCACTTCTATTTCCGCAGCAGCGGAAGCGAATTCGCCATAATGCCCAGACTTTTCGCTTGCTTTATGAAAAATTATTCCAGCTTCAGTTGTGACTTCTTCAATCGGAACTTCCCATGCTTTGGCTGCGGCTCCACGAAGCATATGACGAGCAGTAGCACCAGCAGTCCTCAAACTTTTCCAACCTTGACGGATGGATTGGCTTCCTCCAGCTATTTGTCTTTTATACAATTTGGTATCGAGTGGTGCTTGTTCTACCACTACTTTTTTCCAATCAACATCCAACTCATCTGCCACTATCATCGGCATGGATGTTTTGATGTTTTGACCGATTTCTGGGTTGGGCGACATAATGGTTACGACGCCGTTGTTTCCTATTTTTAAAAAGCCATTGATGTTGAACCATTCGTCAGGCATTTGAAGGATTTCTTCCTCTATCATTGTCTCAGGGTTGCAACCTGCCAGCCAACTGAATCCTATCATCATTCCTCCACCTGCTACTGCTGATGATTTTATAAAGGAACGTCTGCCTATTTTTGTTTTTATAATTGCCATGATTATTTTTTTCTAAAGTTTAAGAATGCATCGTGGCACGACTCCAAGTCGTCCCACGATTGGGGGGCT
>CAYXQH010000970.1:0-1996 GCA_964467425.1 uncultured Saprospiraceae bacterium | reverse complement strand
GAAAGTGGAGAATTCAAGATGACAATAGGAGATGATGTAAGAATCATAAAACACGGAGATTCGTTTTATATTCCACCTCATGTTATGCATGGTTGTGTTTGTACAAAACCCGGAATCCTTATTGACGTCTTTAGTCCAGCAAGAGAAGATTTCTTAGGACACAAGCAATTAGACCTAGTATCATGGCCGGAATAAAACAGAAAAACAGCGGCGGTAGTTTAAGGTGGTGGGTTGTAGGACTCGTTGCATTAGCTACGGTTATAAATTACATCGACAGGCAAGCTCTTGGAGTGTTATGGCCAGATATTGCCATTGATTTATACCCTAATGAAACTAGTGATGGTAGAAAAGAAATTTATGGTTGGATAACAGGAAGCTTTATTTTTTTCTATGCTATGGGCCAAGCAATCTTTGGGAAAATATTTGATTGGATTGGAACAAGAATCGGATTTGCTATTTCAATAGGAGTTTGGTCAATAGCAACAGCACTACACGCGTTTGCAAGTGGAGCCTGGTCTTTTGCCATATTCAGATCTATACTTGGTGTAGCTGAGGCAGGAAATTGGCCTGGTGCTGCTAAAGCAAATGCTGAATGGTTTCCTACACATGAGCGTGCTTTCGCACAAGGGCTCTTCAATTCTGGAGCTGCGATTGGAGGTATTATTGCTATTCCAATGATTGCATATTTAACCGTTTTCTTCAACTGGCAAATGATATTTATAGCCATAGGGATAGTAGGACTATTGTGGCTACTACCATGGTTTTTAATAGTCAAAGCTCCACCTCAGTTTCACCCAAATATCACAGAAGCTGAGCGTAACTACATATTAAGTGGACAAAAAGAAACGGAAGAGTTTGTTGGTGACGAAAGCTTAGGATACAACCCCACGACCAGTCAACTTATTCAGCACAAAGAAAGTTGGGGAGTCATTCTTGCTTCTGCGGCTATTGATCCTATTTGGTGGCTATTCATTGTTTGGATTCCAATTTACTTAAATGGAGTTTATGGTATGGATGTAAAGACTATTGGTATTTATGGTTGGGTACCATATGTAGGTGCTATGCTTGGTGCATGGTTTGGAGGACTTTTAGCGCAAAACAGAATTAAAGCAGGATGGGATGTAAATAAAACACGAAAGTGGGTCATTACATTGGGTTGTATGATCATGTTTCCATCATTCTTTTTACTTATGAATCCAGGATCGCCTACAAGTGCTGTAATAATAATGGCATTTATCTTATTTGGCTTTCAAACTTCGATAGGGAATGTCCAAACTTTACCAAGTGATTTGTTTGGAAAAAATTCAGTTGGAACCTTATCTGGTATAGCAGGAATGGCTGCAAAACTGGCGGCTTTTAGTCTTACGATTTTTGTGCCAATTCTTACTGTAGGGGAAAACTACACACCTGCATTTTATGTGGGCGCGGCTCTTACTATGTTAGCCTTGTTTGCGGTATGGGTGCTTATACCAACTGTTCACAAAGTGCAACCACTTTAAATTTTTATCTTGTTCCATTTATCTTACAAAACAAATAATAGAAATGAACTTTAACGAAAAAATTGCAATTGTTACAGGATCTACAAGCGGGATTGGTTTAGAAGTAGCACAGCTACTTGGGCAAAAAGGATGCACCGTTGTAATGAATGGATTAGATGACGACAAAGGTCAAGAACTTGTAAAAGATTTATCTAGCCAAGGAATCAACATAGAATATAGAGGCTTTGACGTTACAGACGAAACTAAAGTAACGGAGAACATTAAAGCTATTGGGGAGAAATATGGCAAAATCGATATTTTGATAAACAATGCTGGAGGCTTAGGAGGAAGATCAAGATTTGAAGTGATGACAACAGAATTTTATAGATCAGTCATGGCGCTAAATTTAGATTCTGTATTCTTCGCATCTAGAGCAGCTATCCCATATCTCAAAAAAGGATCCCACCCAAATATTATAAACTTTACATCTAATGCAGCTTGGAATGCGGGAGGACCCG
>CAYXQH010000969.1:0-2001 GCA_964467425.1 uncultured Saprospiraceae bacterium | reverse complement strand
ATCTCCATTTGGAGTGATGACATTTGGTACATCATTGAGAATTTCAATTCCTTCAAACGAGATACTGACCGTTGCCTGACTACATAAATCTGGACAAGCGACACTACAAATTTCATATTCAAAATCAACGCCCAGAGCATTTTCACCAGTATAATCATATCGGAATTGACCATTGTCAAGGTCTACCAGATTTCCAAGTTGTGGGATATTTAAAATATCAATAGTGAATTCATTTCGATTGACTGGCACCTCATCATTATTCAAAATATTGAAAGCAACTGAGGTCTGACCAGCTTGCGCTTGCACGATGTCATCTTCTGCCAAAGGCGTTTCTGCAAAAGTAACCTGAATCGTATCTGAACTATAATTCGGACAATCAGGAGCGGAAAGGGACCAAACGAAAGTATTTCTACCCGGCAACAAATTTATGATGTCGGTATTGCCCAATGTAGGATCTTCCAATTCTGCACCGACTGTTAATATCCTCCATTCTCCCGTTACATCTACTGTCAAATTGCCATCGAGTTGTCCCCCATTTTCACAAACAGAAAAATCTGCACCTGCATCTGCTGACGGCAAATTGAAAAAGAAAACAACTTCGGTTTCAGCAGTTGAGTTACATCCAGTAGTTGGATCTGTCAAGGTCAAAATATAGAGTCCTGGCTGATCAACCGTCGGAGTGGCAGTATTGTCTCCTGAAACGATATTACCACCTTGTGCATCTTCCCAATCAAAAGTTCCTGTATCGGAACCAGAAGCGTCCAATTGAATCGAACCGCCGCAACCAATCGTATCGAGTGAACTCAAAACGATATTTGGTCCAGTAGTATCTCTTTCTACAAAAATAGAATCAATAGCATCACAGCCATTTATGTCATTTATTATTGTTAAAAAGTAAAAACCGCTATCATCTACCGTTGCGGTCAAGTCCGTATCGTCAACGATATTTCCATCATTGGTACTCCATGAAAATGAAATGTCATTTCCACTAGTAGAAGCGGTTCCATCCAATTCAATTTCACTTGTTGAACAATTTATAAAAGCAGAGTCAGGTAAAACTGCTAAAGGTGCCACCATATCTTGGTCAACTGTGAAAGAGGCCAAATCACTACATCCATTTGAAGTTTCTACTTCCAAAAAGTATTCTCCTGGCTGATCTACTTCAATAAAAATAGTTGAAGTGTCTCCAATGATATTTCCATCAGAAGTAAACCATCTGAGGGTTGGCACATCGGAATTATTAATGACAGAACCATTGAGTCGAACTACTTCATTATTACAATCCAAAATATTAGTAGCCGATATATCTGCTTCAGGAATCTGAGGTTCTGTTACGGTAATTCTAACTTCGGTTTCACAACCATTTCTCGTATTCTGAGCAGTTAAAGTATAAAGACCTGGACCACTTACAATTGTGTTTCTAAAATTAGTAGCGCCGTCAAATTGACCATCATTTGTAGTCCAACTATATTGAACAGGATCGGTTGATAAATCATCTACCAAAAGCTCTACAACATTCGCATCACATGGAAATTCTACTTCAAATTGAGCAGGTACTAATTCTGGTGTATCAAAATCTCCAAACACAGTAATGGAAGAAATATTTCGACAATTGGTTTGTCTGTTATAAACTTCGAAGGCATAGGTTCCTGGTTCGTCGATAGTTGGTGTGATGGTGTTCCACGCACTCACGATATTTCCATCATTGGTGTACCAGTAATGTTCGAAAAACTGACCTTGTGGTGCACGTGCACCAGTGATTACCAATTCAGTTGTATTACAATCCAAAGTCAAATCTGGACCTGGATCATTGAACGGTAAATCAGAACCTCCAAAAATTCGAATCGAATCCGAAGCTGTACAACCATTGCTTTCATCAAGCACTTCAATAAAATAAAAACCAGCTGCATTTACTCTCGGCGTCAAAATATCATCCGGCCCTACAAAAAAGCCATCAATCGTCGTCCACTGGTAACTAAAATCCATTCCTTCAGAAGAGCC
>CAYXQH010000968.1:0-2006 GCA_964467425.1 uncultured Saprospiraceae bacterium | reverse complement strand
ATTGGAGATTTTGAATTTAGTTATAACTCGTATGGAATACTAGTTGAAGGAAACCTTGGAGATAATTTCTCTATCGGCATGTCTGCAGAAAGAGGCACCTACAACCAAGCCGTTTTTTATAATTTTAATCCAAGCATTAAGTTTTATACCAATGAAAGCTTTAGTGGCTTATACGCAGGAATTGGAATAAAATATTTCAACGTAAAAAGTAAAGGAGACCAAACCTTGATGTATCCATTACCAGAAGAAACATCGACTTCTTTTTATGGACCAGAATTAAAACTTGGCATCAGCACTATTGTAGACGACATGCTAACTTTTGGTTTGGAAGCGCATGCTGGAAAATCTATCGATCTCGACGAAATGTTTTATGGGGCAAATTTTTCAATTGGTGTTTACTTATATTAGATAAGGTATAATTTTTAGACACGGAGCTTCACGGAGTATTAATTTTTAAAACTATAAAAACTTAAAACAATGAAATATTTAATAATGGCAGCAACTTTAATTTTTAGTGGTCTTACCTATAGCTTTATTGAGTCGAAGAGTGACACAAAGCAGATAGAAGAAGAAGATCATAGAACAGAGGTAGTATTGATGGGTGTATGGCATTTTAGCAATCCTGCTATGGATGAATACAATCCAACGGTAGACAATTATTTTTCTAAGCGACGTCAACAAGAGATTGCCGAGCTTAACAATGCTTTAGCAACAATGTCTCCTGATAAGATTTTTGTAGAACGCGATTCTCGGTATCAGTCATATTATGATAGCCTTTACCAAGATCCAAATTTTGATCCTGAAAAAATACCGAATAATCGTGGGACAAGTGAAGTTTACCAGGTGGGATTCAAACTAGGAAAAATATTAGGTCATCAAAAAGTGTATTGCGCGGATGCGGATGGTCTATGGTTAGGGAGAGCTGCCAATCCTGTAGCTAAAGAACAATATACGGAGCTTGAAAAAAAGGAATCTACTGCTATGACAAATTCCATAAAAGAGGATAATGAATTTTATAAAAAGAATAGTATCCTCGATGCTGTGATTAGAGAGAATCATCCAGCAACTGTCCTTGCCAATCACAGTGGTTACATTGATTATTATGCCAGAATAATTGATCAAAACCAAAAGGAAAGTTACCCAGTTTATGTACAAGAAATAGGTGAAGAAAAAGAAGAGCGATTAGTTTGTGGTGTAGATCAAAAATATGTTGGCGCAGAGTTAGTCGCAGAATGGTATAAAAGAAATATTAAAATCTACTCAAAGATTATGGAAAACACTACAAAGGAAGATAAAAGAATCTTTGTTATGTTTGGTGCCGGGCATATTCATATTATTAAGCAATTATTTGAGGATAACCCATCTTTTAAAGTGGTAGAAGTAAATGATTTTCTAGATAAACAAGCTACGAAGTAAGCCCCTTTTTCTACAGCGAAACCTTTGCATAGATAATTTTTTAGTCAATTTTCAGTTACATTTTTTATTTTTAAGGAATAAATCTTTAAAAATATAGCATGAGTACCGAAAAAACCTATACCGAAGAAGAACTTTATAATGATGGTTTGCAACTGATTGCCAATGGACAAAGACCTATTTTTGTTTTTAAATATATTCGGGAGCGGGCAGCTGATGAGGATATGCGAAAGCGAATTATGGAACGTCTAAATGCTAATAAACAAGTCCAGCAAACCAATCAAGTAAGATTAGAGAAAAGTACAAGTGGGATAAATATTTCGACAACAGATATGATAGGAGGAGGAGCTGTTCTTTTATTTGCTGGCGTATTATTCTATTATTTACGACATGCAGGCTGGCTAAGTTTACTTCCTATTGCTTTGGTCGTTTTTGTATTTGGAGTTTGGCAGCAGCGTGGAAAATTTTAAAAAATCTATTTCGTATAAACAAAAAGCGTTTTGAGACGATGTCTCAAAACGCTTTTTTATTTAGATGAATTAATTATTCTTATTTCAAGTATACATTAAATTCAACTCGACGGTTTTGATCTC
>CAYXQH010000967.1:0-2006 GCA_964467425.1 uncultured Saprospiraceae bacterium | reverse complement strand
GTGATGGAACGGTTTATACCTACATTTATAAAGTAATTGATGCTTGTGGTCGAGTGAGTCAATGTGAACAACAATTTTTAATACAAAATAATGGACCAACAGTAAACGTACCTCCAGGAGAAACAGTGGACTGCTTTGAGGACATTGAAGTCTCTGTTGATGATGTAACTGTTACGCAGGATTGTCCGGGAGATTTGACGATTAATGTTATTCCTCCTGATGTGGATCTTGGTGAAGTTAATTGTCCGGGAATATTGACTTATACTTACCGAGTTAGGGATGATTGTAATAGGGTAGTAGAGGTGTCACGTGATTTTGTCATTGCAGATAATCCTATTACTATTCAGGCACCTGCGGATTATGTGAGTGAATGTGGAGGTAGTCCCGGAAGTCCTGATAATGCAATTGTTGAATCGGCTTGTGACGCGGTAGATTATGAGGTAAGTATGAGTGGACCAATAATTATAGGAACACCTAATTGTCCAGGCTCTATTTATCAATATACGTATACAGTTGTTGATGCCTGCGGTCGAACAGCAAGTGATGTTCAAAATATTACGATCCAAAACGAAGGACCTAGTATTGATTGTCCAGAGACCTTACAGATATTTACCTGTGAAGATGGAGCAGTTGATGATTTGGTACAAGCCTGGATCGCTTCAGTTACTTCGACTTCTTCTTGTGGTAGTGCAGTTAATGTCACCAATGATTATAATGGCTTAGACGGTTATTGTATTTCAAATGGCTGGACAAAGGTTACTTTTTTCGCTACGGATGAATGTGGGCGAACAGCTATTTGTTCAGGAACAATTATCGTTGCAGACACTGAACCGCCTTTGATTTATGAAGCTGCTCAAGAAGTATTAGTACCATGTAATGGAGTAACTCAACAACTGTTTGATGAATGGTTGTCTGATCAAGGTGGGGCCGAAGCAATTGATGGATGCTGGGGAGATGATATTACCTGGACAACAAACCCTTCAAATCCTCAACTAGATTGTGATGGAGGTCCTCAAGCAATTATCGTTGAGTTTATTGCTACAGATGGTTGTGGAAACTCAGCTTCTGTAACCGGTATTTTTAATACTAAATTGCCACCAGAAGAAATCAGTTGTGAAGAGGTCTTTTTTATTGATGAAAGCGGATGGGATTTTGTCTTTTTCCCTGATCTTAATTGTTCACCTGGCCCTGGAACAGGCTTTGAAGATTATACATCTATTGTACCGGCAAGCCCGGAAGGTTGTTCTAATTCTTATTGGACTGGTGGCTATTGTGATGGGCAACCTATAACGTCAGTTGCTATTCAGGAAGTGATTATTCCTTCTAATTCGAATACGCTTAAATTCGAATATATGGCTACCACACCTGATGCCTGTAATGGAAACGATCAGCAAGAATCTTCCTTTATAAAAATCAATGGAAATACTGTTTGGAGTCTTCAACATACTAATGAGAATGATACTTATGATCTTTGTAGTGAAACAGGAGGAGGTTTTGTGTCTGCATCAATTGATGTTTCAGATTATTCTGGTCAAGTAGTGATTATCCAAATGGGTAATACAGCAGTTGATTTTGATAACCTTCATGGAAATGTATTTTTTGCTTGCCTTGGATTCTGCGAAAGCTTGGTCTTTGATAACGAATCTCCAAATCCGGAAATAAGTTCTATAAACCGTAGGAGAGATAATCAGCCAATAGAATATAAGCCTAGTTTAATTGGCGGCTCTTTAGGAGTGCTTGGAACTAAAGACAGCAAGCTTAATCCTTCGAAATTTGAACTATTCCAGAATCAACCAAATCCATTTTCTGAAACGACGATGATTGGGTTTTATCTGCCCGAAGAAGGACCAATTAATTTTGAGGTTTTTGACTTATCAGGAAATTTAGTGTTCTCAGAAAAAGGAAATTATCCTCAAGGTTATAATCAAATTCATTTGGGCCGATCAGATGTGCCTGCTGGTGTTTTAATTTATAAAGTAAAAACATCGACGGTTTCCAAAACTAAA
>CAYXQH010000966.1:0-2025 GCA_964467425.1 uncultured Saprospiraceae bacterium | reverse complement strand
TCTTCATTTATTAATCTGATGATTGGATCCGGGTCGCAATTATCAGTTGCGAAAACGCCTCCGATGACTTCCAAATCAGCAGTACAATCTACAACGGTGTCTTGTCCACAAGTAATAACAGGGCCCAATTTATCTTCAATCGTAATCGTTCCCCAACATGAATTACAGTTAACCACATGAGTTGATTTTACGGTTAAAGTTTGACCAATAAATCTACAATCTACAGTGTTGCCAATCGGTCTGCCATTTCTATCCATCACTTCGATATTATAGTAACCACCCAATGGTAAAGTTCCATCATTACATGGGGCATTGAGTCCTTCGTTGATATGGTCACCGAGTATGATTGCTTCTCCATTTTCATCCAAACTTACTTGAATATTATCGTTACACGCAGGGTGACTGCTGGTTTCCCAACAATCTGTAACAGGCGTCGCATCTTGTGTTCCTCCCGTATCTCCGATTACGCCTTGATTGGTAGTAGATGGATCAAGCCCAGCATCGGTTAGATCGCTTTCCTTTGCTTGACCGCCGTTGATCAAATCTGGCACTTCAACACCACTATCATTCACTGCGCCTCCTTCTATAATCGCTTGAGCAACCATTGGGTTAACTGCCGCTTCTGGATCAATTTCAATGGTAAAACGATAACAGATTTTCTGACCAATTTCTAATAAACCAGAAGCACCATCTAACATTTCTACATCATTTACCCCATCATAATTTGGGTTCACATTTGGAAGGGTAGTCGCCGTTGATTCAATGACTTCAGGTAAACTTACTAAGTTGAAAAAGGCAGCTCCTAAATTACTTGGATCATCGAAGTCAAGGGTAATTCTTAAGTTGTTCAAATCTGTATTTTCAAATGCTTCAAAACACAATTCGTAAGTCGCATTGAAATGTCCACAAGTTCCGCTTTCCGCGAAATCAACTCCTTGAATCGCCATGGCACTTCCCAAAACAGGATCCATGATAAACGCAAAATCAAGATTTGAAGTCACTTGATTATCCGGGAAATTGTTGCGGTTCGAAAAGTTGTCGGCAATTCCATTCTCGTCCATTGGTGCATTATCTGCGAACTGGGCAACGGTAAACTCATCAAATAATCCACCACTATCGTTGTTGCCATCGTTGATATGATCAGGGATGGCAGGAATCATGGCATCGGGGAATTCAGTGAAACCAATTCGATAATCACCCCCAATCAATCCGCAAAACTGAAAACAACCTGGAATGCCATCGGCAGACTCCGTGTTTTGATAGAAAATATAATCATCAGCGGTATTGAAAATACCATCATCGCCCGGTGCCATCAAGTACATTTGGACATCGTTCATTCCAAATTGAGCGCCTTCACTTTGATCACCTTCTTTATCATCATCAAACCAAACCCAGTTTCCAGCACATGCCAATGGCAACCAATAATCTTCCACTTCTCCATCACTCGCGTAGCCGAAATAATCCAAATCTCCTTCTGTGCTGATTCTAAATCGAGAGTGAATTTCACCTCCGTCAAATACGGCATCTGCTGGCACCAAAAACTGAATTCTGAAAACCACATCTGTCCCTTGAGGCAACAATGGATTCGTCGTCACATCGTAAGTTCCTCTCTTTGCAGTAGTAGTACCTTTTGAAAATAAATTATCATCATATAAAAATTGAACCGCCTCTTCTGGGTCATTGAAATAATCTCCGTCACCATCAAAATCAATAAAGGCATTCAGGTATGCATCTCCGTCTGGAGAATTATATCTAAACTCAAAAACGGCTGTATCTCCAGGGATCAATGGCGTTAATAATTTCATTCCATCCTCATCTCCCTCAGGAGCCAAATTTCCGACTACTCGGAGACCAGGTGTGAAATTATCACCTCCAACATCACGTCCTACTCCACCTGTGTAATCAATTGCCGCATCTGCTTCAATATCAACAGCAGTTCCTAAATACAACTCCGATTTCACTACGTGGCGTGGACCATCTTCATCTAATTTGGTATTGAAAGTACCCGGAATATCTCCAAAATCG
>CAYXQH010000965.1:0-2025 GCA_964467425.1 uncultured Saprospiraceae bacterium | reverse complement strand
TGGTCCCGATTGAAATCGGGAAATGATGGTCATGCCTTCGGCATGAAATGATGGTCATGCGCCTTCGGCGACATGAAATGATGGTCTAACCTTCGGTTAGAAGTTTCTTGCCTTCGGCAAGAAGAGGATTGGGTTATTTTTTGGTTTTGGCTTCGTTCCAGAGGGCATCCATCTCTTCCAGGCTCATTTCTTCCATACTTTTAGGGGCATTTGCTTCAATGTATTCAAAACGTTTTTTGAACTTTTGATTGATTCGTTCAAGTGCTGTTTCGGGGTCTATGTTCTCAAAACGGGCGTAATTGATCAATGAAAAGAGGATATCACCAAATTCTTCTTCTTTCTTTTCGATGGAGCCTCCATTCTTCATTTCAGCTTTAAATTCTTGAATCTCTTCCTCTACTTTTTCCCAAACTTGCTCTTTATTATCCCATTCAAATCCAACTTGAGCTGTTTTTTCCTGCATTCGATAGGCTTTAACCATGGCTGGCAGGGATCTAGGAACGCCTCCAAGTACTGATTTCTTACCTTCCTGCAATTTGAGTTGTTCCCAATTTTTCTTGACTTCCTCTTCATCTTTCACTTTTACATCACCATATATATGTGGATGACGTTTGATTAATTTATCACAAACCGAGTTAATCGCATCTCCTATATCAAATGCCTTCTTTTCATCGGCTATTTTTGCATAAAAAACCATATGCAACATAATATCTCCAATTTCCTCTTTAATATCTTCCATATCTTCATCCAGAATCGCATCTGCTAATTCATAAGTTTCTTCAATCGTTAAATTTCGAAGACTCTGAAAAGTCTGCTTTCGATCCCAGGGGCATTGCTCCCGAAGTTCATCCATTATTTTTAAAAGTCGGGCAAATGCTTGTAGTTTAAGATCCATCTCTATTATGTGGTTATGAAGATTATGTAAAAAACCAGTATCTTTGTAGTGCAAAACTAAACTGTTTTTAAAGAATTTTGTTTTAATGAAGAGTGTTTAATCTAGATTTGTTTAATAAAATTATAAGCGATGGAATTTTTAGTAATGTTTCTTGTGATTTTTGTTGTTTTTGGATTGTCCTTTATCATGATCAATCTACGGCAAGTCGTGACGGGTCAAGAGTTTAGAGGAACTTGCGCCACAAACAACCCAATGCTGAAAGATAAAATTGGTGATTGCACCGTTTGTGGAAAGAAATCAGGTGAAGATTGTAAGATGCCTGAAATTGATAAAAGTAAATAATCGGATGCGATGGATCGAACGATGGATGTTATTCCATTCTGTTATTATATTAGTATCCAGTTTCGCTTTTCTTCTGACTAAAAATATTTTATTTATAGCTTTAAGCGCAGTAATTTCCTTTGCTGCGCTTTTTGTTTGGCACTTTATAAAAAAAGGTAGTTTTAGTTTTATTCTTGAAGCTGCCAATTTGGTTACCTCTTTTCGACTCCTTTCCTTAATCTTTTTGTTGTTTTTTTTGCCTCATATCTCCGACTTAATGATTGGCGGGATTGCCTTTTTCGTTTTGCTCTTTGATGGGCTGGATGGATACTTGGCCCGAAGATTTAAAACGTCTTCTGTATTTGGAACTTATCTCGACATGGAAACGGATGCCTTTTTTGTTTTAGCGCTAAGCAGTGTTTTATTTTATCAAACAAAATTTGGCCTTTGGATATTAGCGCTTGGCTGGCTTCGCTATGTTTATTTCATAGGCATTTCTATTTTGAAACCTGTAGAAAAAAAAGAAGCCAGAGATTATTTTGCACAAGTCATCGCTGTTATTTTTATGGGAAGTCTAGTAGCTTGTTTTATTCTTCCGGAAAGCATTTATGTTCCTGCTATGGTGATTGCTTCTCTCCTATTGTTGTTTTCTTTTGGAAAGAGTTTTCTAGCTGTATTCTTAAGCAGGTATTAATATTTGATTTTTGCATTATTTTATTCCTTCAATTACAACTATTTTAGTTTCGTACTTTTTGGCATTGCCCCAAAAAGTACCAAACCAGCCCGACTGCCGTCAGGCGGGCGGGAAG
>CAYXQH010000964.1:0-2028 GCA_964467425.1 uncultured Saprospiraceae bacterium | reverse complement strand
GCTTATAAACGACAGATAAATTATGCTTAGATGCAAACCTTGGTGTTGCTGCTTCTGGAAAAGCTCGGTAGTCGCGTTCAGTATCCAAAAAGGAATTAGACACCCAGTAATCACCTTTTTTAACCGTCTTTCGATCTCTGAAAAATACATCAACTCCTCGAGCATAGCCATCTCCTTCATTCGAGCTTAACCAAGGGCTGTTCGCATCATACTTTACCAGGTTTTTGTAATTTTTTAAATAGCCTTCTACTCTGAAAATCCGGCTATCTTTCATCACCTGATAATTCAGCATATAATGATCCGCACGTTCAAAATCAATAGAAGTATTGTATCGAAGTAGCTCATTTTCAGGGTTTTGATAGAATTGACCAAAAGCAAAAGATACCTGGCTTTTCGCCCCTGTTTTGTAAGCTAAGGAAGTTCTTGGTGCAACATTCCAGGAGTTTAAAATATTGGAATATTCTAATCGACCTCCTAGTCTTGCTACAAATTTGCTACTCAAATAGAAATCTGATTCTACAAAACCTGCCGCATAATCTTCTTCTAAATCGGTCTTATAAAGTTGTCCATCAGAAGCTGTAAATTTTTCATTAAAGGTATTGTGCATGTATTCTGCACCGAATTTTAATTTAATATCATCTGTCACCATCGAGCTTAATGTAATTTTAGCCTGCGCACTTTGCTCGTTGGAATCTAGTTTGAAATTTTCTTTGATAAAATCATTGTCATAGGTATAAGCCAGACCAGTAAACAACGTCCACTTATCATTCAAAAGCTCTTTATACGAGGTGTTTAAATAATAATTATCATTCGTCAAATCCAAACGATTCACTTTCATAACATCGGATTGATCTGGTGCATTCAATGCAAACCAACCACGGTTTCCACTGGCATAAAATTTAAAGATTCCAGTATCAGATGTTTTATGTCTAAAAACCAATTGACCATCAGCACCTTGAAATGGTTTTATCCAATCCAGGTTTTGTTTTACTAAAGAAGTATAGGGTGCAAGATTGGTATAGCCACCAGATAGAGAAATAGAAGTTTTATCCCATCTTTTGGTATGCGCAAGGTTCGCTCCTACTGTCATTAAAGACACAGAGGTAATCGTCTCTTCAGGTAAGTCCTGAGTATTTAAAATTAAAGCTGAACTCAAAGCCTGACCGTATTCAGCAGAATAACCTCCAGTACTAAACATCGTCCCTTTAAATAGAAATGGAGAAAAACGCCCTCTTGCTGGCACATCTGGAATCGAACTGTTATAGGGCTTTTGAACAAACATCCCATCTATAAAAGTTCGTGTCTCGGAAGCTGCACCTCCTCGAACAAAAAGCTGTCCGTCCTCTCCTACTGTTTGCGTTCCTGGCAAAGTATTCAAGGCTCCATAGATATCTCCTGCTGCTCCTGCCGTCGTCACGATATCAATAGAATTTAGAATAACCGCTTTCTTTTCATCACTCGCTTCAAAAGCACCTGCAGAGATTACAATCTCATTCAACTCATTAGCACTCGGCTTCAATTGGATTTCAAAATAAAGATCAGAAGCTTCAATCGTGATGGGTAATTCGTAGTTTTCATAGCCTATATAACTTACGCTAAGTATATGAGTCCCTTCCTCAATTGTACTAAAGCTAAAGTCGCCATCAATATTCGATGAAGCTCCATCGTAGGTATCTTTTAGAAAAACATTTGCTCCGATTATCGTTTCCTTCGAATCCGAAACAGTTCCTGAGATAGTAATTTGACTAAAAGTCGCTGTTGAAATAAAAAGAAGTAATAATGTTTGATATAGAGTTTTCATTGTAACCGTATTTTGATTACAATATCAGCCCAATTAGTCTTTATATAAAATGAAGCTTACTGAAGTGTCAAATTTCGAGACTGAAATGCATAAAACAGAAACTGAAGATTTAATGCTTTTTCAAAGCGCTGGAAAGCAATAGAGTGGAGATAAAAAAGAATCCCTGATAAATCAATTGACTTATCAGGTTGATAATGAGTCTATCATAAATGGGATATTTTGAAGCC
>CAYXQH010000963.1:0-2039 GCA_964467425.1 uncultured Saprospiraceae bacterium | reverse complement strand
CAATATCTTCAAAAGATGGAACAAGATTCCAGTATTTGGACTATCGAGGCTCCGGAAATAAATGTAACAGCCACACGCCCATATACGTCCAATCGGCCAGTAATAGGCATAAGCAAGGTATTCTTTTTAGATAATATGGATTGGATTAAGGAAACGGCTAGGGGCACCAGTTTAATGACAAGCCTCTCCCCTAATATGAAATACGAATCCGGAAAAGATGCCGATAAAATTTACTCCGTTTTCTATAATAGACGAGGTGATTTAGTAAAACTTCCAGTAACTATAATTATTAATGGTATGGAATCTACACCGGGTGCATTTAGAGCACTTAATGCAGATAGAATAGCGACTGTTTATATCGAAAGAACCTTAATCAATATTCAAACCCGTAAAGTGCCCAGAAGTCTGGAAAAATCTTTAGAAAGCGGTATTCTCTACGTTGAACATCCTGGTTATTTTCTTGCTAGAGAATTTAGCCCTGACTTTTTGGTAAACTCCACACTTAATTTTGAAAATACTATTTATTGGAATCCCAATGCAAGCTTTAATGATAAAGGGCAAATTCAGATTAATTTATCTTCACTTGATAATGGAAACTTATATATTGATGTGCAGGGCATCTCTGCCTCAGGTAGGATCTATAATCTTTATCAAAAGTTGAAATGATGGTTCTCGCTTCGCTCGAAAGCGATAGATTCAGCTATGCTGAATAATGCTGTGCCTTCGGCACCAAATTTTAAATACAAGACGTTATCAAATTCGCTTATTATTTGACGAAGTCAAATCTATCATTATTCAGCGCAGCTGAATCTATCATTTCATGCCGAAGGCGTGACCATCATTTTCGAGCGAAGCGAGAACTATCATTTTCGCCGTAGGCGAACCCTTAATTCTTTCCAATACAATTCAAATCCTCAAAGGCAACTTTCAATCGCTCAACAAAAGATTGCTCCGCGACACGTAACCACTTTCTAGGGTCGTAATTCTTTTTATTTGGAACATCATCACCATCCGGGTTTCCGATCTGTCCTTGTAAATAATCTTTTTTACCTTCGTAATATCCTCGAACGCCATTCCAAAATGCCCACTGCATATCAGTGTCAATATTCATTTTGATTGCACCGTATTCAATAGCCTCACGGATTTCCTCGCGAGTAGATCCAGAACCGCCATGGAAAACAAAATTGATTGGATTCGCTTCTGTTTTATATTTCTCTTCAACAAACTCTTGAGAGTTTTTCAAAATTTTAGGTGTCAGTTCTACATTACCAGGTTTGTAAACACCATGTACATTTCCAAAAGCAGCTGCTACAGTAAAACGATCACTGATTTTGCTTAAAGATTCGTAGGCATAAGCAACCTCATCCGGCTGTGTATATAATCGAGAACTATCAATATCTGTATTATCAACGCCATCTTCTTCTCCTCCTGTTACCCCTAATTCGATCTCGATGGTCATTCCTATTTTATTCATCCGCTCAAAATATTTGGCGCATGTTTCAATATTTTCTTCAATTGGTTCTTCTGAAAGATCCAACATATGCGAACTATACAGCGGATAGCCACGAGCTTCAAAAAATCGCTCTCCTGCATCTAGCAAACCATCAATCCAAGGCAATAATTTTTTAGCACAATGATCGGTATGCAAAACGACGGTCACACCATAAGCTTTTGCCATAGCATGTACATGCATCGCACCAGAGACACCTCCAAGAATAGCTGCTTGTTGGTTTTCGTTGGATAATCCTTTTCCAGCAAAAAACTGTGCACCTCCATTAGAAAATTGAATGATGACTGGAGAATTTACTTCTCTAGCGGTTTCCAATACTGCATTAACAGAATTAGTCCCGACCACATTTACAGCAGGAATAGCAAAGTTATGCTCATTGGCATAATTGAAAAGCTCCGTTACTTCGTCACCCCATAAAACACCAGGGCGAAATTTAGTAGCAATCGATGTCATATTTTATCGTCTTTTAGTTTTAAAGAACTTTAAATGGCAATTTGGTAGGTTGTACGTAAAATACAAAGAATGGTTA
>CAYXQH010000962.1:0-2044 GCA_964467425.1 uncultured Saprospiraceae bacterium | reverse complement strand
CATTGAATTCTTACCGTATTATTGACATCTATTCCTACTTTTGAATAGTCAAAAATTTATCACAATACTAATTTTTAACATGAGAGCATTTATACGATCTAGCTGTATCGCAGCTTTTACACTATTTTCATTTACCATATTGATAGCTCAAGAGTTTGATGGCTTTGCTATGTACAACGACATCAATAGTTCAACGACCTATCTAATTAATAGAAATGGTGATATTGCAAAATCCTGGAACTTCCAATCCGCTTGTAACTACACCGTTTTGTTACGTGAAAATGGTAATATCGTACGAGGTACAATTAATAATGGAAACGCCATTAATGGCCCTGCTGTTGGAGGTAAGTTTCAAGAGTTTACGCCTGAAGGCAATTTGATTTGGGAATTCACGCATAGTAGTTCATCCTATGTCACTCACCATGATATTTCATTGATGCCAGATGGAAATGTCTTAATGACCGCTTGGGAATTAAAGACTTCTGATCAACTGGACTCTATGGGTTACACAGGTAATTCAAATATAAGGTATCCAACACACTTTATTGAAATTTCTCAAATCGAAGGAACAACATCTGGAGAGATCGTTTGGGAATGGCATATGTGGGATCATATGATTCAGGATGTAGATCCAGCTAAACCAAACTATGGTGTTGTTGCAGACAATCCTCAACTGATGAATATAAATGTCCCTACCTCTCAAGGTGGTGGTGGCCCAGGTGGCGGAGGTGGTGATTGGTTTCATGTAAACGGAGTCGATTATAATCCTGTTTTAGATCAGATTGCATTCACTTCCCGTTATTTAAGTGAGGTTTTTATTATTGATCACAGCACAACAATTGAAGAAGCTGCAAGTCATGAAGGTGGAAATGCAGGGAAAGGTGGTGATTTGCTTTTCCGATGGGGCAATCCTTCGAATCATGGCGCCATTGGTAATCAAAATATATTTGGTCCTTGTCATGACGCGAGATGGCTTCCAAATGATGGCCGTCCAAGAGCTGGTTATCTAATGTTTTTTAATAATGATGGAGCGCCTAGTGTTACAGGCTCTTCTGTTGACTTTATCGACTTGCCTTTTGCAGCAGATGGCTATAACTATGAATGGACTCCAGGCTCTGCCTATGCACCGTCCGAAGCTACTTTTGTCCACGATTGTCTTGCAAGTGCAAATGGTCAATCCGCAGCGAATAGTATGCCCAACGGAAATATTTTTGTAAATCTATCAGGCGGTTATCAATACGAAGTAGACACTATGGGAAATACGGTTTGGCAATACAATGCTGACCCTCCAAAAGGATTTAGATATACTTGCGATTATCCAGGTATTCAAGCATTGATTAATGCAGGTGTAATTTCTGATACTACTTGTGCTTTGGTGAACGCTGTTGACGATATTGCGAATCAAGCAGTTTCTATCGTTCCGAATCCTTCAACTGGACAATTCAATATTAATGGCTTACCTATAGGTTACCAAATTGAAAGTATTCAGATTTTTGACACCTTAGGCAAACAAGTAACTGCATTTAAGCAGGTCCATTCATTTGATTTATCCAATCATCCTGGAGGTGTTTATTTTGCAAACATCCAACTGAATAATGGTCATTTTATAACGAAGAAAGTTTTACTTAATCATTGATATGAAACGGTTTTTATTTTTACTCTGTTTCTTGACGATCAGTAAAACGGTTGACCTTTCTGCTCAGGTTAATTTTTATGATAGTGAAACGATTCAGGAAATTCGGATTAATTTTGAACAGTCTAATTGGGATCACATTCTGGACAGTTTATATGTTGATGGAAATCAAGAGCGACTACTAGTACCAACTATTTCTATAAACGGAGAAGTCTTGGATAGCGTAGGCATTCGGTATAAAGGTTTTTCTTCCGTGAGTACAGATCGTGATAAAAACCCTTTTAATATAAAACTAGACTATGTCAAAGGAAATCAAGATTACGATGGCATTCAAAAGATAAAACTGGGCAATGTCATTCAGGACCCTTCCTTTCTAAGAGAAATACTTTCTTATGAAGTAGCAAGAAAATA
>CAYXQH010000961.1:0-2050 GCA_964467425.1 uncultured Saprospiraceae bacterium | reverse complement strand
ATGGATATGATTCAGGAAGTAAGACGTCAGTTCAAATCTATTCCGGAATTAAAGGCAGCACTTGGCGTGATGAACAAGAACGAAGGAAAAGAAATGGCAGAATGGTCGGCAGCTGATCGAAAAACATTTGAAGCAGCAGATGGAAAAGCAGAGTATGATAAATGTGTAGATATTTCAACGAAAGCATCTATCCGTGAGATGGTTATTCCTGGTTTGATTGCAGTAATCTCTCCGGTTTTAGTTGGGTTTGTTGGTGGAGCAGAAATGCTTGGAGGTCTTTTAGCAGGAGTTACCGTTTGTGGAGTATTGATGGCGATCTTCCAATCAAACGCAGGTGGTGCTTGGGATAATGCAAAAAAGATGTTTGAGGAAGGTGTAAAGATTAATGGTGAAATGTATTACAAAGGTTCTGACGCACATAAAGCGACAGTAGTAGGTGATACGGTTGGAGATCCATTTAAAGATACATCTGGACCTTCACTTAATATCTTATTGAAATTAATGTCTGTGGTTGCATTGGTTATTGCACCATTCATTTAATAGATATTTTTCTTTATAAAAATGTCCTACTTCTTTTTTAAGGAGGTAGGACATTTTTTGTTTAGTTAGCTCTTATACTTACTATTCTCTTTCACCAATTTTTTCCAGCAACCATTTTTTTGCAGCAATTACTTTACATTCGATAACCTGTTGCTTAGTTTTTTGAAGATTGACCGAATCATTTGCGGATAAGCTTGAAAGCCGTTTGGTAAATCGAAGGACATTCATGTATTGTTGTTTGACTTCTTTTGGAACCTTACTATTCCTTCGAAGGTAAATTCTAAAACTATCAATGAGCGAATCAAGCGCAAGGAATTCATTCAGTTCAAAATATGTTTTTAACAACATTAGTTTACCTCCAAGCGAATAAATAACATTTTTATATTCTACTTCTCGTAATTGTTCTATTACTTTTTCGTATTGATTTTGGTGGAAATATACTTTTGCCAGATTGTAGTTTCTGTCATTATCTTGATTTTCAGGAGGGAGTTTGTCGGTATAGTTTTGAATAAAACTTTCAGCCCAATCAAATTCTTTGCTGTGTAAGGCTACGGTAATAATGTTTTTATAATTCTGAGCAGTAATAACATCATCTTCTACAATAATTCCAGACTCTACCTGATCTTTATACAAATCTAACAACTCTTTGAAATAATCTGATCGACCCATGTTGATTTTAGTATGGATGCAATAATTTCGAAGGTGGATATAGAATAATTTTAAATCTTCATAAGAAAATTCATCAAACCGACTGGAAAGTAATTGCTTAAGTTGATTATAAAAGTCTTCTTCTTCTGGATCGAGAAGCATTTCAGATACCAAATAAAAAGCATTAATGGTAGCCTCTTCTATATATTTACTCTCTTTGATGTATTCTAGAAAAGAAGGAATAAGTGCGATATCGACATCCATGGTTATGATGTCTCTATATCCTAAAAGGTCACAATAGTTTTTTAATTTTTGAATAATGTAAAAACAATCTAAGTGATAGTCAGATTGCTCAAAGTTTTTAAAATCTCTTCGCTTCTTTCCAAGGTATTCTAGGTTTTTATGACAGGTATGCTCAATTTGAAAATTATTTAAATGAAAGTTGGCGCTTCTGGATTTTAATTCCTCCTGACGAATTTTTACTTTCCTCAAAATACCATTATAATGCTTGTCTAATTTGGGTGTGTTTGTCGCAATAAGCATATTGGATTCAACGAGGAGTGGTTGGTTTTTATATTCTTTAAAAGCCAAATAATTCAATGCAGATTGTGTCAGGTCTGAACAGAGTCTACGAAAAAGCGTGTCCTTATAATTTTTATTTACATAAACTTTCTTCCAGACATCTTGTTTCTTTATTGTGCTCAAATCAAGATCAGTGCTCCTAAGATATCTGTTGAGGATATTGAATAGTTTGACTTGCTCTTTATTTTCGTTAAAAAAAGGAGACAGTAGGAAGCGCTCAAAGCGATTTAAATCCACTTTAGAGAATGATTTTAGCAAACTTACTAGCTTATCACTTAGC
>CAYXQH010000960.1:0-2067 GCA_964467425.1 uncultured Saprospiraceae bacterium | reverse complement strand
GTCTTTTATTAGACGACATAATTGGATACTCGTTTAAAAAATCTGCATTGTGTGTAGGATGTAATTTTTTAAATAAAAATAGAAATGTTAGATTCGTAAAAAACTAAATAATTTTTTGTAAAAAAAACAATTTTATAAAATGATAGAAATTAAACCTACCCAGCCTTATTTCCTGCAACAAGATCAGGAATGGGAACAAGTTAATCCACTTCTACGACGTCAAATTCATGGCTATGATTCTAAAATCATGCTTGTAGTAGCCGACTTCAAAGAAGGTGGAATTGGAGATTTGCATAATCACCATCACTCACAAGTCACTTATGTACAAAGCGGAGAATTTGAAATGACAATCGGCGACGATGTGCGCATTATCAAAGGAGGCGATTCGTACTACATTCCAACTATGGTGATGCATGGATGTAAATGCTTAAAAGCAGGAACGTTGATTGATGTGTTTAGCCCTGCAAGAGAAGATTTTTTAGAGTAAGTAATCTAGGAAGATTAAACACTATAGAAAACTTTTGAAATGAAAAACAAAATAAAATGAAAAGAAAAGGCTTAAGATGGTGGGTAATTGGCTTAATTGCCTTAGCAGCAGTTATTAACTATATAGACCGGCAAGCATTTTCGGTACTATGGGAATCTGATATTGGACATGAAATGTATCCCGATCCTACTTTATCAGATCAGGAGTTAATAGAAATGTATAGTAAAGAAGAGTTTGACGAACAAGCTGGTCTGGGGTTATTAGAAAAATGGAAGGAAGATGAAGCATGGAAAGAAGGAGACCCTGAACCTACCGTCAGTATCCAACAATTGATAGGAAAGTATGGTGAACAAGAATTTAAGGCACAAGGTAATAAAGGCTTGGCATCAGTATCTGGAAGCGAAGAACGTTCTAGAATATATGGTAATATTGGTACCATATTTATACTTTTCTATGCATTTGGTCAAACCTTATTCGGAAGGATATTCGATAAGTTAGGGACTCGAATGGGATTTGTCATTTCTTTAGGAGTATGGTCATTAGCGACTGCTTTACATGCTTTTGCTAAAGGTATGGTTAGCTTTTCAATCATGAGAGCACTTTTAGGTGTATCAGAAGCTGGAAACTGGCCAGGTGCAGCTAAGGGTAATGCAGAATGGTTTCCAACGGATGAAAGAGCAGTTGCGCAAGGATTTTTTAATTTCGGAGCCTCTTTCGGAGCAATGATATCCATTCCCGTAATCGGTCTTTTGGCATTGAATTTTTCTTGGCAAACTATATTCGTCATGATTGGTGCTGTAGGTCTTTTATGGTTGATACCCTGGTGGATTATCGTAAAGTCCCCTCCCAAATCACACCCTTGGATAACGGAAAAAGAAAAAGAGTATATTTTAGGTGGTCAACAAAATGAGAGCGGTGATAATGCGGATGAAAAAAGCCAGAGTTATGGTCAAATTTTAAGCAAAAAAGAAAGTTGGGGAGTAATAATAGCTTCAGCTGCTATTGATCCCATCTGGTGGTTATTTGTTATTTGGATTCCTAATTATTTAGTGAATGTATATAACATGGATGTCAAAGGGCTGGTTATTTATGCTTGGGTTCCTTTTTTCGGAGCTATGTTGGGCGCTTGGTTTGGTGGTTTATTAGCAAAGTATTTTTTCAACAAAGGATGGAATGTCAATAAAGTTCGTAAGACTACAATAGCCATTGGTTGTGTTATTATGCTACCAGGATTAATAGCAATGAGTTCTCCAGGATCTCCGGTAACAGCTGTTATCATTATGGCTATAATCCTTTTTGGTTTTCAAACAGCTATTGGAAACATTCAAACTATACCTAGTGATTTACTTAGTGGAAAATCCGTTGGAACTTTATCCGGATTAGCTGGGATGGCTGCAAAATTGGCTGCCGCTGGCCTTACTTGGGTCTTGCCTGATATTGTTGCAAGTTTCAATTACTCGGCGGTATTTATCTTAGGTGCAATTCTAGTACTAATAGTAATCGCTAGTATATGGCTCTTATGTCCGAAAATTGAACCATTGAAATCTAAGTTTTAAATTAAAATTTATAAAAAAACAACA
>CAYXQH010000959.1:0-2071 GCA_964467425.1 uncultured Saprospiraceae bacterium | reverse complement strand
TATTAGGTAAAGATGAAGGTGGACGTCACACTCCTTTCTTCAACGGATACCGTCCACAATTCTACTTCCGTACGACGGATGTAACAGGAGACTGTGTTCTTCCTTCAGGAGTTGAAATGGTAATGCCTGGTGATAACGTTACTTTGGAAGTGAAATTGATCAACACTATTGCAATGGAAAAAGGTCTTCGTTTCGCGATTCGTGAAGGTGGACGTACTGTAGGTGCAGGTCAGGTTACTGAAATTATTGAATAGTCATTACCTTTTTTTAGGTAATCACAAATATACTTTATGCGAAAATTAAGTACCTTTTATTAGGTGCTTAATTTTTCGCATCTAAGAAGAGTTTATTCTAAAATATTTTGTACGCAAAAATAGCACTTCTTTTTTCGCTACTTTTCGTTAAAAAATTGAACAATAGCTAAGGCTATTCTGAATTTTTTTGCCTCAATTAGCAAAAAAATAGGCACTGTTTGCTCTACAATAAATTTCAAAATAAACTCTTAAGAAAAGGGTGTTTTTTATAAAATACTCACACACGGGAATAGCTCAATTGGTAGAGCAGCGGTCTCCAAAACCGCAGGCTGCGGGTTCAAGTCCTGCTTCCCGTGCAACTAAAAAATTAGTTCTTAGACAAATTGAAAATTTCACTAAGAACAGAAAACATTATTAAATACTTATTATCATGGAAGCCGTTAGATTATATGTTCTTGAAAGCTACAATGAGTTACTTAACAAAGTAACATGGCCAACTTGGCCTGCGCTAATCAACACATCAGTTGTTGTGGTTGTGGGGTCTATTATTCTTACCTTGATAATTTTCTTTTTTGATTTGATTTCAAGAGGTATAACAAGTTTCTTTTACAACTTGATGTAAGAGTAAAAACTTAGACGAATCAAAAACCATATTTAACCGAGCAAAAACTAAGGAATGTCAGTAGATGAAACTCCGGAAAAAGATCCGCAATTAGAGACTCCAGAAGAAAATTCTGAAGTTAAGGCGGAAGCAACTCCTGAAACCACTGAAGAAGTGGCTTCGGAAGAAGTAGTTGAGGAATCAACTACTGACGAGCCAGTTGCCGAAGTTTCAGAGGAAAAATCTGAAGAAGAAACTACTGAAGATGCGCCTGCATCACTCGAATCGCTTGAAGCATTAGCAACACCTGAAGAACCAGCCGCCGCTCCAGCAGTAGAAGTTCCAGTTGCTCCGGTCAAAGTTCCAGAACCTGTAAGTAAGACAAAGTGGTACTCTTTACGTGTAATTAGTGGTAAAGAGCGAAAAATTAAAGAAAGAATCGACCTTGAAGTTGATAGATCGAAGTGGAGAGCGGGCGTCGTTCAGATATTAGTGCCTACAGAAAAAGTATATAAAATTAAGGGTGGAAAAAAAGTGATTCAGGAAAGAAATATCCTTCCTGGGTACATTTTGGTCGAAGGCGATCCGGAATTCTTTACATCAGAAATGGTGTCAGCAATTACGGGTATTCCTAATGTTATTCACTTTTTAGGTAGAAATAATCCGATTCCGATGCGCCAATCTGAAGCAAATAAGCTTCTTGGTAAAGTAGACGAGTCTAACGAAATCGGAGAATCAATGGTGGAGCCGTTCATTGTAGGTGAAACGGTTAAGATTATAGACGGAGCATTTGTTGATTTCGTCGGAGATATTCAAGAGGTAAATGAAGAGAAGAAGAAACTAAAGGTAATTGTAAAGATCTTTGGTCGAGGTACAGAAGTAGAGTTGAACTTCATTCAGGTAGAGAAGCAGCAATAGAGGCTGTTTGTTAATTTGGAATGTTACATTTTTTATAATATTTAAGCAGATTTCGTTCCTGCGGAATCAGAGTAGTTTTAAAATTCGAATTCAGAAGCGAAAATTGAGAGTTTTTGGTTCTGATGAAGCTAAAAATTTAATGCATAGCATCGCTACGGATTCAATTTTTGGTAAAATCAGGTTCAAAAAAAACTCAATTTGCAGTTTGAAGTTGAAATTTAAAAATACTCTTTAGATTCAGGTAGGGCTTCCAACCGAATGATGCTAATCGAAATGGTAAAATTATTATTATGGCAAA
>CAYXQH010000958.1:0-2085 GCA_964467425.1 uncultured Saprospiraceae bacterium | reverse complement strand
AGAGCGTTTCATTTCGATGGAACTCGGTTTGAAAATTGGTAATAAAAATCCTTTATTTGGGGTAGGTGCCGGAGATTTGAAACAAGAGATAAAACAAATGTACCTACAAGAATATCCAGAAATCCAACACCCAAAAATGCCACACAATCAATTTATTTCTGTGTATGCCGGATCAGGAATAATTGGACTGCTTCTATTCTGTTTCGCATTTTTCTTTCCACTATGGTATAATAAAAATTATCTCGACGCGCTTTTCAGCACCCTCCATGTCATCGTGTTTTTATCTTTCTTTATAGAAAACACTATTGAAACCGCCGTTGGAGTTGCGTTTTATTCCTTGTTTCTTTTAACGGGTTTGAACTATTTGATGAAATCGAAGGATAAGCCTCTTTAATTTTTTAATTTGCCTTCCGCTTCCTTCTACACAAAATCATTTTTCGTTCGAAACTTAATTTCGCCTTTTGGTTTTAGATCTCTGGCAAAATAACCTGCAACGAGTCCAAAAACAAATCCACCGATATGTGCCCACCAGGCCGTTCCGCCACTTGAAGCAGCATCTGGACCCAATGAAGAAAATCCGAAAAACAATTGTTGTGCAATCCAAAAACCAAGAAATAAAAAGGCAGGAACTTCTGTAAAGAAATAGAAGATTAGTGTTTTTACTTTAGATTTCGGAAACATTACTAAGTATGCTCCAAGTATAGCTGAAATGGCTCCACTAGCACCAACACTAGGAATAGAACCTGGACATATAGCTGATCCTTCAACGCAGCCAGTACAAATACTACAACAAGCTGCTAAATCCATTTCCGATCCGTAGCTTAGCATTATATGAAGTGCAGAGGCTGCTAAAGCGCCTAGAATGTAAAATCCGGCAAAGGCAACATTCCCAACAGTCGCTTCTATGTTATCTCCAAAGACCCACAAAAAAACCATATTGCCAATAAGGTGCATCCAGCCACCATGCATAAAAGTACTTGTAATCAATGTTATATAACCGTCCCCATTCACAATATCATTAGGAATCGATCCATATTCACAAACCAGAGCATTTTCAAAGGACATTTGATATAAAAATGCCAGGACATTTAAAGCGATAAATGCATAAGTAACATAAGGAAAATAGCCTCCTTTTACCTGCGTATCTCCAATAGGGAAAATCATAGGGTTCGATTTAAATTAAAACAATAATTCTTTGTTTAGGTAAATGATATTTGAGGTTAGACGGCTTCAAAGTACGAAAAATATCTTAATTAATAGGCTGCCCACTTTGTATCAGTTGAATCACCTTTTGGCTGATGATCGGTCGTTCTTTTTTGATAGCTTCTATTTTATTCAATATTGGTTCACCTTGTTTAGCTAAAGCATTTATCATATCTTTTGAGTGAGAACCTAAAAAGGTCAGATTTTTATCCTTATAAATACTAAGCAATACTTTCATTGCGTCTTCCGTCCCTAAATTACCCATTGTTGTCAAGGTATAACTTTTTACCCCTACATTCACATCTATACATCTGGGATTCGTTCTTGGCTTTGCAACTTTCTCCCGTTCGACAGCAGCATAATAAAGCTTTTTCAATGCACTCGTGGATTTCAAAGTATCTAAAGGTTCTTTTAACACCTTGCTTATTTTATTCCCAAGTGCCTGAAAAGGTTCGCCTTCTCCTAAACAGGTATCTGCATTTTCAATGTTTTGAAAATACTGCTCGATATTAAAATTTGAGGTCTCCTGACTTTCTTTTACTTCACAGGAAAAAACAAAAAGAATACAAAAAAGTGAAAGTATAATAATAGATCGCATAATCTTTTTTTATCTGATTTAAAATAAAATAATAATGCCAAGTTAAAAGGTCATCATTTGTTTGCAAACACTTATAAATATTCCTTTTACAAACCCTGAGCCATAAATCTAATTGAATATCTGATCAACGTTGTGCATAGGCTGCAAAGAACTTACATTCTTGAATGATCTCTTGATAAAAATCAGTTTGGTAATAGTTTTCGGTTATGAGCTGGTAATACCGACTATATTCTGGCGGAACATTCGGAATCTGATTTTTATAACTATTATATTTATTTCCTTTG
>CAYXQH010000957.1:0-2092 GCA_964467425.1 uncultured Saprospiraceae bacterium | reverse complement strand
GAATGTTCGTTTATACTTGCTCATCACTTTGAAATTTTATATCGCTATCTTCTATGGTTTCTTTTATGTGCCTTTTAGTTATTTGTATCAATTGCCCTTGTTTTTGTCTATTCCAATTATTTTTAATCTTCCTCTATATTTGAAACGTAAGTAAGTATTACGCGTAAGTTCTTAAACAAATCATTATAAAAAATTGTTTTTCAAAGATAGAACAGATCAATTGGATTTACTTTGAGCCAAAAGGAATTTAAACTAGAAAATTAAGTTATGACTCAAAAGTTTAAAAATAGGTTAATTAAAAAACATCAAGATTGTCTTGATTGTCCTTCGAATGAAACTATTGAAGAATTATTTGAAGCAATAATAGCATTATTATTTCCTGTTTTTTCTAATGAGCGATTGACTAATTTAGATCTTATTAATGAACGAATCTCAAGCATTAAAGAAAGTTTTAATCAACTTCTAGTTCAGCATCCTGAATTATGTTCCAAATCTACAACCATTCTAGTCGATAAATTTATTTCTTCGCTTGAAATCATTGAGCGTTTAATACAAACAGATATAGAAGCAATCTACAAAGGTGATCCAGCAGCAAAGAGTAAAGAAGAAATAATAAGAAGCTACCCTGGTTTTTATGCAATTTCAGCCTACAGAATTGCCCATGCTATCTCTAAACTTGGGGTTCAGCTAATTCCAAGAATTATCACCGAAGTTGCTCATTATAAAACAGGAATTGATATACATCCTGGTGCAGAAATAGATCACTCTTTTTGCATCGATCACGGTACTGGAGTTGTCATTGGAGAAACATCTGTTATTGGTCATAATGTCAAAATTTATCAAGGTGTTACCTTAGGTGCGCTTTCTGTCAATAAAGAAGATGCTAATTTAAAAAGACATCCTACTATTGAACCGAATGTTGTTATTTATGCAAATGCAACTATCTTAGGAGGAGATACTGTGATTGGTCATGATAGTATTATTGGAGGGAACGCATGGGTCACTAAAAGTTTAAAGCCATTTTCTACGATTTACTATGTTGTTGGAGATAATCAAATTGAAAAAATTAAATAAGAATTATGATACAATTAGTAGGTAACACTCCTCTTGTTGAATTAAAGGTGCTTAATGCTAATCCCAATGTTACCGTTTATGGAAAGTTAGAAGGGCAAAACCCAGGAGGTAGTGTAAAAGATAGAGCTGCTTTAAATATGATCACAAAAGCGATGGAAAGAGGTGACCTGGATGGAGGCAAGGGAATAGTAGAAGCCACTAGCGGAAATACAGGAATTGCTTTAGCAATGATTGCCTCAATAAAAGGTATTCCTATCACTTTGCTAATGCCAGAAACAGCTACGGAAGAACGAAAATCTTCCATGAGAGCATATGGTGCAAATCTAATACTGACGGATGGTGATAAAGGCATTGAGTATTCTCGAAAGATTGCGGAAGAAATGGCATTGAAAGATGAATATGTGTTGCTAAATCAATTTGGAAATCAGGACAATCCTGAAGCTCATTATTTAAGCACAGGTCCAGAAATCTGGAATGACACCAATCAAAAAATAACCCATTTCGTTAGCTCAATGGGGACTACAGGAACCATTATGGGAACCTCCAGATATTTAAAAGAGCAAAATCCTAACGTTCAAATAATTGGTGTGCAACCTAAAGAAGGATCAAGAATTCCCGGCATTCGAAAATGGAGCAAAGAGATGGTTCCAACCATTTGTGACTTTTCGCGTGTTGACGAAATTCGATTTGTTGATACTGAACAAGCCACCAACATGACAAGAAGATTAGCAAAAGAAGAAGGGATTATGGCAGGGATGAGTAGCGGCGGATCAACAACTATTGCCTTACAAATAGCCCAGGAAATTGAACATGGAATCGTAGTCTGCATTATCTGTGATAGAGGCGATCGATATTTGAGCTCAGGTTTATTTGCCTAATGGAAAAGTCAAAATTCTTTTTAGTTTGACTTTAGCATTTTGAAAATAAAAACAGCCTTGAATTTTTTTGGTGCTTTTTTGTTTTAAGTCCTAGATCCCGACATTTCGTCGGGGACAAAAAAGTACGAATAAGGTTAAAA
>CAYXQH010000956.1:0-2095 GCA_964467425.1 uncultured Saprospiraceae bacterium | reverse complement strand
AATTTTTCGGCTGAACCTGGTCGGTAATTAGCAATAATTATATCTGCTTGTTTTATAAGCTCAACAACTTTTACATGGTCAGTCGCTTCTTTCAAATCTATCATCATCGCTTCTTTTTTCCAATTGACGGAGCAATAATAAGCAGAGTAATCCCGACTTTTAGATTCTTTGGAAAGCTTCCAACCTCTGGTCACATCTCCACCAGTATTTTTATTTTCAATTTTAACCACCTTAGCCCCCAATTCAGAAAAGAACATACCAACAGCTGGACCAGCCAGCACACTCGCCAATTCAATAACTTTTAAATCTTTAAATATTTCGTTTATCTTCATCTTGGAATAAGTTATGTGGTCGGCAAAATTAATATTATAAAAACAAAAAATCATGAGTATAGATAAAAAAACAATTGCTGTTTTAACGGGTGCCGGAATTAGTGCAGAAAGCGGAATTAATACTTTTCGAGGAGCGGACGGACTATGGGAAGGTCATGATGTTATGGAAGTAGCTTCTCCTGGTGGTTGGAATAAAGATCAGGAATTAGTTTTAAATTTTTACAACCAACGACGAAAGCAATTGATGGAAGTGGAACCGAATGCTGCGCACATAGATTTAATACGTTTAGAAGAACAATTTAATACCTACATAATAACTCAAAATGTAGATGACTTGCATGAACGAGCAGGTAGTCAATCGGTTGTGCATCTCCATGGAGAGCTTTTGAAAGTTAGAAGCATTGGAGCGCCAAATCTGGTGTATGAATGGAAAAAAGATTTAGTGACTGGCGATAAATGCGAAAAAGGTTTTCAACTTAGACCTCATATCGTTTGGTTTGGAGAAGCGGTTCCTAAATTGGAATTAGCAGCAGAAATTGTTTCGAACGCTGACATTATAATTATTATCGGAACTTCTATGCAAGTATATCCTGCTGCAGGCTTGGTTGGTTATGCATTGCCTGAAGCTACTATTTACTACGTAGATCCAAAACCTTCAATTAATTGGGAATTGTCTACCCGAAAAAACTTGAAGATTATAGAAGAAAAAGCAACCACAGGTGTAAAGAAAGTGGTGGAAGAAATTCTAAGCTCCTAAACTATTTTTGATTGACAATAATTTCAATCCATTCCAAAACTCGATCGCTCCAACTTCGGAGATGCTGAGATTTTGTAGCAAGACTATAGCCATGTCCTCCACTTGGGTATAAATGCATTTCTGCTGAAACCCCATTTTTTAGTAAAGCTTCATAATATACCAGGCTATTTTTTACTGGTACTGCAAAATCATCTGCGCTGTGTATTAATATGGTCGGGGGTGTATCCTTTGTAATTTGTTTTTCATTTGAATATAAATCCTCTAATTCCTGATCTGGATTTTTACCTAATAATGCATCTTTTGATCCCTGATGTGTAAACGAGCTATCCATAGAAATAACCGGATAAACTAAAATTGAAAAGTCGGGCCTTGCCATTTCTTTTGAAATAGCATCCTCAAGGGAAGCAATGTTTTTATCATAATGAGTTGACAAGGTAGAAGCAAGATGGCCTCCTGCTGAAAAGCCCATTACCCCAACTTTGTTTTTATCAATATTAAAAACGTCGGAATGATGGCGTACCAGACGGATAGCTCTTCTAGCATCTAAAATAGGACTTAAATGTCTAACCTTACTCGTTTCTTCATCTGGCAACCTATTTTTAACCACAAAGGCAGCAATACCTTTTGCATTTAACATTTTAGCAATGTCGGTTCCTTCCCAGTCATAAGCTAACATCATATACCCTCCTCCCGGAAAGATCACCACTCCAGTTCCAATAGCATTACTTTTAGCAGGAAGAAAAACCTCAATATGTGGATTTTGAATCTTAGAAATCCGGATAATGTCACCGGTATCTACTTGTTCTTGGATACCTGCATCCAGATAATTAGGTATTTCCGATTCCCAAAGTGGAATAATATGATTTTGAGTGAAACTAGTCATAGCAAAAAATAGCATCGAAATTAAAATACTTATTCTCATGATTGAAAAGGATTTATAGAAAGAAATGAAATTCTATGCAACATCATTTACCGCATTTTCGTACCCTATTATGGAATAACCCCT
>CAYXQH010000955.1:0-2099 GCA_964467425.1 uncultured Saprospiraceae bacterium | reverse complement strand
TTCTAGTAATTATACAAACTTACTTTTCTAGATGTTGTCGAGATGAATAATTTTAAGCCTGTTCAAATAGGAGTTGGGAAAAATATCCTGGAAGTGGTTACATTTTTTAATTCTATGTTATTAACCAAAAAATGATTCTGTGATCCATTAATTAATGCCAGATCAGTTTTTAATAATATGCATATTAAAAAATGCGGAAGCCGAAAAGCATAATTAGAGTAGGCAATAACCAAAAAAGATTTCATAATGAAAAAATTCATGTTTTTGTTAGCCTTTGTTCTAACTTCAATGATAGCCGTAGAAGCTCAAGTCAGTTACACTATTGTTAACAATTCTCAAGTGACTGTCCAGTATACCGTTTATGATGCAACGAATAATAATCCTATTTCTGTAATTGTTCCTCCAGCAGGAGCGTTAGGGAATCCGGCGACAGGAACCTTTCCAGATTACATTTTACCCGCTATCCCATGGCGTCTTTCTGGTGCTGGTGTGGCAAGTGGTTGTACTGCAAATGGTGTGATCGCAAATTCGCCTGCCGCAGGATTTCAACAAACTGGCGGATGCCTCGTACCTTTAACGATAAACTGGAATATAACAGGAGCAGGGCCCTTTTATGATTTAGTCGTAGTTATTAATTAAAATATTAAAAGTACCTTGACCTGCAGAGGCACTTTTTATAAGTGTCTCTGTTTTTTATAATACAATTTTTTTAAAATGCCGGTCCAGTCTTCATAACCAGGTTAATCTTGTTTATGAATTTCAATCATAGGTGTGGATGCAAGGATTAGTAGGAAGGACTATTGTTTAGAGACTGCTTTGTAAACATGTTAGGAACGGGTTTACATATTTAAAACAGTCTCTAAAGTTGAATCTATTATAAGATTATTAATCGTTTAATTCTTCAATGATGCCCTCACTATATACCATTTCAATTACTTGCTAGGCTCGCTTTAAGTTCTGCTTGATCATTCTATTTAATTCATGTCCTAAAAATTTTGCTATCTCAAACATACCTTTTTTCTGGAGCCTTGATTTTTGCTCTGCACCTGAGTTGTAGTTTGTATTTGTGTTAACGTCATAGACCCATTTCTTTCCATTTTCGTCCTCGACATATTCTAATGCACCAACTCCAATGTTATTAGATTTAAGAAAAGTAGCATATTTTTTTAGGTCCTGATTCTCATACTCATCAAGTACAATAAATTTGTCAGAAGGATTTTGTTTGTCTGCAGGACAGAATTGATCTCCAATATTACAAGAGTCTGCAGGACATAATTCGAATCCATTTTGTGCATCAATACTTACCGCATATAAAAACTCTCCACCTACAAATTCAGCTCTTACGATTCGACCATTGGCAGGCTTGACATATTCTTGAACTAACCAAATCCCATCTATTGATTCACCAATTTGATTGTTTTTAATGGATTGAATCAAGCTTTCTTTTGATTGAAATAATTGAACACCTGCTCCTTTTCCACCTCGGTTTGGTTTAAGGATAAAAGGAAATTTATTCAACTGGTCAACTGCTGAGGGTAAGGAATCGATATGGTTTGAAACAATGGTCTTTGGATGTGGAACATCAAATTGTTGTAGAGAAATGTATTGCTCTGATTTTCTCAATTCTAATTGCAATGCTTTGTGTCCGTTGATCACTTGTCGTCCATGTCTTTCCAGCCAGGCTAACAAATTAGCTGTTATTTCAGGTGCATAGCGATGATCTCTTGTATGAGCCGACGCACTCATTCGATTGTAAAAAATACCTTCTGGGGGCACTGAACTCAAGTCTAGTGTAAGGTCATCAATAAACCATTCTTCGTAAGGAAGGTTTAATTTTTCAAAAGCTGCTCTTAAAGGAACTACCCAATCATCATTTTCGTGGATTACATAAATTTTGTTCATGGTTTTTATTTTTAATGGTGAACAAAAAAAGAGCCTTCTCACTTAAGCGAGAAGGCTCTTTTTTATCAATAATATTATATCAAAAAATTACATACGCCGTTCTCTGCTCAGTGAAACACTAAGGCAACAACAGCAACAACAAGCGTTATGTAAATTTATTTTTAGTATCATTATGAATACATATTAAATAGAATCTA
>CAYXQH010000954.1:0-2100 GCA_964467425.1 uncultured Saprospiraceae bacterium | reverse complement strand
GCATTACAAATGATAAATTTCGTATCACTTTCTTCTTTTCTGCAAAATTCAAGTTTTAAACCAATTGGAAAACCTGCACCTCCTCTTCCTCTTAAACCAGAAGTTTTGATTTCTGCCAAAACATCTGCGGCATCTAGTTGGAGGGCTGCTTTAAATGGAGCATAATAGTCGTCAAGATTGGTATAGGCAGTCGTAAGAATAGCAGGTCCATTTGCATGAACATTATATTTATCTAAATTTTGATCATTTTCTTTTTCGAAAAGAGCTGGAAGATCATTGGTGACAGATCCAGAATAGTTTTTTCCATTATAATGAAAAGCGCTATTTTCATGGCATCGACCAAGGCAAGTCATATGCCCGATTTCATCTTCTTTAAATTGATCTTTTAGATTTTCGATGAGTTGATCCTGTGTTCCAGCACAAAGACAGGCCGTTCCATTACAGACATAGACCTTTTTACCTTTATTTTCTGGTTTCAAAAAGTCGTAAAAAGTAGCGGTTCCATAGGTGTTGGCAGTGCCAATTAAAAACTCTTTCGCTAATTTCTCTAACTCTTCCGGACTAGGCGTCCCTTCAGGTTTTGCCAGTTCTCCAATTCGATTGAAAAGGTTATCACTAAGCCCTTTTCTCCCGGATAGTTCGCTTAAATTCTTAGACATGGTTTATATTTGGCTATTTTTTATTTTAATTATTCACTACCTAAGTAGGAAAATTCTTGTTCAATATAGCTATTATCTCCTTATTTTTAAAGTAGATTTGAGAATAAAAACTCTTATTTGAATTTGTTTACGTTTTTAAAGAATAATAGTTCTTTTCCTGGAATGAAGAAATTTAAAAAATGGTTATTTCTACTGATTCTATTCCTGTTTTTAGGAGTCGGCTTACGTTATTGGATAAATAGCCCTAACAGGAGTTTTTTAATAAAACCAATTTGTTCTTTTGAAACGAATGAAAAACAGCTTATTCTTACCTTCGATGATGGTCCTGGTCAGGCAACTCCTGCCTTACTTAAATTATTAGCAGAACAGAATATTAAGGCTGTATTTTTTGTAAATGGGACTAAATTAGAACGTTTTCCGGAAATTGCGAAAGAAATTGTGAGCCAAGGACATATCATGGCGAATCATTCCTTTAAGCATGAAACGATGACCTTTAAAAGCTTTGATTATATTGAAAAAGATATGCTCAAAACGGATTCCTTAATTCGCCTGGCAGGTCAGAAAGAATTACTTTTTTATCGGCCTCCTTATGGTAAAAGCTTTATCAACTTGCCACGAGTACTAAAAAAACATCAAAAGAAAATTTTTAATTGGAGTATAGCTCCCAAAGCACAATACGCAGCTACATATTCTAGGGAAAACATGGTCCATCAAACTATAGAACAACTTCATCCCGGAGGGATTCTACTGCTTCATGATGGCTGGGATAATTTAAAACCGGAAGTCTTAGTGGATATGGTAAATGCGATTGTTCAAGCCATTCGAAAAGAAGGCTATTCCTTTGTATTACCAGATTAGTGTTTAAATATTTCGTTATTTATGATTCAAAAATACATCACCATATTTATCGTCTTTTTACTCTTTTTATCTTCTTGCGATTTTAGCAATAAGCCTGATGTTGAATACTCTTTTTTTGTGGCTGGGCATGCCTATGGAAAAGCTGGAATCAATAATGATGGTTTGCATCCACCTTTTAAAAATCAATTCGATTTTATTAAAAACTATGAAGGAATGTCTTATGGTGTTTTAAACGGAGATTTTATTTATGAAGGAGATGAAAAAGATTGGGAAGAAGTTGATCGAGATATCAAGGATTTAGGGTTGGAAATCCATTTGGCTTTGGGGAATCATGAGTACAGGCATCCGGATCAGATTACCAAAAGATTTGAGCAAACGTATTTTAGTTTTTATAAAAATAGTGACCTGCATATTGTATTGGATCCAAATCTGGATCATTGGAATATTTCAGGAGAACAATTACAGTTTTTAAAAAAGGAATTATTACAGGCGAAAAATAAAGCAAGAACTATCTTTGTTTATGCTCATCAAGTCTTATGGTGGACTCCAGAAAATGATTATTCGTCCATCCGTTTAAATTCCG
>CAYXQH010000953.1:0-2101 GCA_964467425.1 uncultured Saprospiraceae bacterium | reverse complement strand
CTTTTACTATTGGTTGTACGCCAACTTTGACCTCGATTACATTTACTTGGGCTCCGATTGCTGGCGCAATCAATTATCGGGTCAATACATTGATGGGCCCATCGGGTATTTTGGATGGAACGACTTATCATGTTGATGGTTTAAACCCAGGCGATCAGGTTACCATCGAAGTTATTGCGGAAGGAAATTCCTGCGGAAATTCTTCCTCTATTCTTAGTTGTACGGCACAAGATTGCCCAGTGATTTCAATTGATGTCGAACCTGTTAACGATATTTGTTTGACAGCTTCTACGCAACCAATCCAACTGGTTGCCACGGCCGGAAACAACTCAGGTATTTTTACTTTTAGTGGAAATGGCGTTTCAAATAATGGAATTTTCGATCCACAAATGGCAGCAATTGGAACGAATGTTATCACCGTAGTATACACCGAAGGCACTTGTTCTTACAACGGATCGATTATGGTTGAAATAAATGAGACACCAACTGCGGATTTCTCACTTTCAAGTCCAATTTGTCTATCAGAAATGGCTTCCATTTCCTATTCTGGTTCAGCTTCCGCAAATGCTAATTTTAATTGGAACTTTGGAAGTGGAACGGTCGCAACTGGCTCAAATGCAGGACCTTATGAGATTTCTTTTTCAAGTCCAGGCATTGAAACCATTTCTTTGATGGTCGAAGAAAACGGCTGTACCTCTACTGTAGAAACCAATACACTGCAAGTCGATCAACTTTTGACTGCGCCAGTTATCGTGTGCCAAAATGCGATGCTCGATGGAGTAAGTTTTGAATGGAATGATGATCCAAATATTTCGGATTATCAAGTTCAAGTTTCAAGTGGTCAGGCAGGCGTTTTGAATGGGAATGTTTATACAGTTACTGGACTAAGTCCAGGTGAAATAGTAAGCATCACCGTCACTGGAAATTCAGCAAATAGTTGTCCTTCCGTTAGTTCTTCTTTTGAATGTGAGTCGATTGTTTGTCCTACGATTGATTTGACAATAGAACCGCTTCAAAATGTAATTTGTGCAGGTGATTCAACCATCGTTCAATTGGTTGCAACTAATAGCAGCCAAACGCAGCTTGGAACCTACACTTGGTCTGGAACGAATGTTTCCGTTAACGGAGAATTCAATACCGCAGGTTTGATGGCTGGTGAATTCCAAGTGAGCGTCGAATACAATGAAATGGGCTGTATTTCTTCAAGCACTCAAATCGTAACAATAGAATCATCCCCGGATTTAAATGCCACGGTCAATTCACCAATTTGGTTTTTGGGTGGAATCGGAAGTATCGATTTAGATATTATGAATGGGATGCCACCTTATATCACTACTTTTTCTTCTCAAGGGACTATGATTAATCAAATTGATAGCTTGAGTCCTGGAGAATATACCGTTTCTACAGTTGACGAGAATGGATGTGATGTTGAGGAAAGTTTCACTATTTCAGCGGGCGTTTATTCGACAAGTCCGATTCATATCATTTGTACAGGCGATGTTCAGCCACTTACAGTTTCACCTGAAACAGGAGCGACATTTAGTTGGACACCAAGCCTTAGATTGAGTTGTAACGATTGTCCAAGTCCGTTATCGAATCCGAGGCGGTCTACTCAATATACGGTGACGGCAACTTTACCAGATGGTCGATCTGCAAGTCAAATTGTAACCGTTATTGTGCTTCCAAGTATTGTTTGTAATGGGATAGTGGATGACGACGACCAAGATCTTGAAAGATTGGTGAAAGATGTTGATCTTCAAAATATATCTGAAAAGGAATTAGAAAACCTTGAAAAAGAGATTACCAATTTCTATTTAGAAAAAGAAGTGAAAGTGGTTCCGAATCCAACGGATGGCATCGTAAATATCGTTACACCAGAGAAAGTTGAGCAAATAGAAGTGTTCGATTTTTCAGGAAAATTGCTAAAATCTGAACAAGAAAAGCAAATTAATTTGTCGAAACTTGCTAAAGGGGTCTACTTTTTTAAAATAAAAATTGCTGATCAAATGATAATCAAAAAGGTTATTCTAATATAAAGTATTGATTATCAATAATTTAATAAAAAAGGGATTCTCGGTTTTATCCGAGAATCCCTTTTTTT
>CAYXQH010000952.1:0-2109 GCA_964467425.1 uncultured Saprospiraceae bacterium | reverse complement strand
GTACTTTTTGACTAAACTTAAAAGAAATACGATAAAGAAAGGTGGAAATTTTTCTGGCTAGACCTCCATTTAAAAAAGTATAACCTAATCCAGTAACAACACAGATCGATAAAATCTTACTCAAGGCAGCCGCTAAATTTCCAAAAATATTTGGCTTGATCGTATAATGAATAATCAAATCAGGGCGCTCTCTTTTATAAATTTTGAATAATTCGATAAAGAGAAATAGATCTTTAAATGGGTTTGTACTTTTCCGAGAGAGGTTTTTTACAGGAATATGTCGAATATTTGAAGCCTTATTTAAGTAGTGGATATACTCATCTACCGGAGCAATGACAATAACTTCTGCATGCTCTTTTTCCAATCTCTTAATAAGATTCAGCCTGAAATTATAGATATTCCAAGTTGAATTCGCTACAAGAGCTACTTTAGTAGATTTTCTTCTTTTCAAGGCGTTGTTATGTTGTATGGGTCCAAAACTTATAAAAAAGCATTTTTTCCTTGTTTTTCTATGGTTTTGGTTACGGCTTTTATTTCCTGTTCTTTAGATTTTGGATAAATCATCAAAACGTCTTCTTCATCAACAATAATATAGTTGTCAATATCCCGTAAAACTACTAATTTATTTTTAGGAACACGTATTAGAGAGTTGGTAACATCATTAATTTCTATGTTATCACCCTGCAAAACATTTCCAAACTCATCTTTATCCGACTCTGCGTGTAATGATCCCCAGGTTCCCAAATCAGACCATCCAAAATCTACAGGGATGGTATAGATGTTTTTTGCCTTTTCCATAATGGCATAATCCACTGATATTTTTGGCGTAGTAGGGTAGTGTTCATTAATGAACGTCTGCTCATTGGCAGTATTATAAACGCCGTTTCCTTTCCCCAGGATATCATAAATTTCTCTGGCATTCTCCTGAAAAGAGGAGAGAATAGATTTTGCTCGCCAAATAAAAATACCTGCATTCCATAAATAATCGCCGCTCGCTAAAAACTCTTTAGCTTTCTCGTGATTTGGCTTTTCCGTAAATTGAATGACTTTATGCACACCTCCAATATTATCATTTTCATGAGGAGGTTCAATATTACTTTGCTCGTAATTGATATAACCATAGCCTGTATCAGGACGAGAAGGACGAATCCCTAAAGTACAGAGTGCATCTTCTTTCTCTGTATAAGCAAGTGCTTTTCGAAGTGCCTCGGTAAAGATGTCTTCTTTTAAAACAATATGATCTGAAGGCGCTATTATAAAATTAGCTTCCGGATTTAAAGCTTGCAATTTGAAAGCTGTATAAGCTACGCAAGGCGCAGTATTATTTCTGGAAGGCTCACAAAGAATCTGATTTTCTGTCAGTTCGGGGATGTGCTCCAGGCAAAGTTTTTTATAAATTTCATTAGTAACAATAAAGATATTTTCAGCAGAGGTTACATTTAAAAACCGTTCGAACGTCAAACGGATCAAGGACTTTCCTACGCCGAGAATATCCATAAATTGCTTGGGTCGTTCGACCCGACTAGCTGGCCAAAAACGACTTCCAATTCCACCAGCCATAATAGCCACATAAGTATTTGAATTCTTCATATAGAGTTATAACGTTGTAGTAAAACTGTTGTTTCCGAATGGATAGGAGGTTAGGAAGGACAAATATAAGTATTTTCTTAATTTAAAACTTATAATCCCTTCAATAGATTGATCGAAACCGTTGCTAGCTCTGAATTCGGAAATTTACGTTGAAATTGCGGCTCAGGAACCAAACCAACTTCTTTAGCTATTTTTATAAAAGTATCTACCTCAAGTATATACTGATCAGAAAAGCCATGTGTTGCATTATATGCTGTAGCGGCTGTTTTTCCGAGGTTTGCAGCAATCAGGGCAGGGGAGATGGTATGTAATTCGATGACTAGCAAACCAAACTGTTCAACATAAGGCTGCCATTTTTTTAGATGCTCAAATAAAGAATCTTCCACAAAGGGATTGGTCAGCCGTTTTCCTCGATAGGCAAATGCTCCATGTGAAGCACTTTTTCGATTTAAAGAAGGATGAGCAGGTTCTTCCCAAATTCGATTATGGTCTAAAAACGTTCGAACGTTAAGGAGGTCG
>CAYXQH010000951.1:0-2111 GCA_964467425.1 uncultured Saprospiraceae bacterium | reverse complement strand
CCCTCCAAAAACTTTACCTGACCATCAAAAGTATTTGTTGTAAACTTGAAGTGAATATCATTATTCTTGTTTCCAGGTAACGCATTCATAGGCATCAGCGTCCAGGGCATTTTCCATTTAAACAAACTATTTGCTTCGTAGGTTTCCGTTTGCGCCAACTTATCGTAACCCATTTTCAGGTAGGTTTCTTTCAATAAGCGTTTTCCTTTTTCTTCAGCGCTCTCTTGATTATTTTCAAGAGCATAATCTGTTCGAAGGTCAATAGTTTTACAAGAATTTAGTCCTATAAACAGGATAAAAGCAAGAAAAATGTAGTTATAATTTTTTAAACTTTGAGTTTGCATCAGTTTCATTTTTTGATTAAAAAAAGCATTTATACAACTGATACAATCGAATTACTGAAGTGTGACAAAACTATTTTAATTATTTTTAAAAACGGGATGAGTTTAGACAACTATCTAAGGTTAATCTCTTGAATCGAAAATAGTCCTTTTCCATCATTAAGGCATGAAAAGCTATGTTAGAATAAAATTAGTTCGATTTGCGGGCAAGTATTTGGAAATATAATCCAAGTTAATTATTATTGTATCAAATATAAAAACGGTGTTTCACTATATAAAACACTACTTAAAACATACTACCGAAATCATCCAAGCAGCTTTAATTCAGAAACTGATCATTAAATATTGAATGATGCTCGAACTAAAGAATTCTGTCCATAAAACTTTTGCGGTCCTCGATTACTTTACGGTTGAAAAACCGGAATGGGGTGTAACGGAATTAGCAAAAGAAATTGGAACGAATAAAAGTACAGTATTTCGATTTTTGGCTCAAATGCAAGCTATCGGTATTTTAGACAAAAATGACCAATCTGAAAGATATCGGCTTGGTCTAAAATTATTCGAATTAGGAAATCGAGTACAGTTGAGAACCGCTTTTGTAGAAAAGACACACCCTCAATTAGTCTCCGTTGCAAAGAGTATAACTGAAACCGTTCATATTGCTGTGCTAAAAAATTCTCAGGTTTTTTATATCGACAAAGTAGAGAGTCCACAAGGCTTAAAAATTAGCAGCCATATCGGAAGTTACTTACCTGCTTATGCTACTGCTCTTGGAAAAGTTTTATTAGCTTTTTTACCAGAGGAAGAACAAAACAAAAACCTGAATTATATTTTTGACAAAAATAGACCAATAGCTTTTACAAAAAAGACCATCACTGATAAAGCAAAAATGAAAACTGAATTGGCAAAGATCAAGAAAAAGCAATACGCCATTGATCGAGAAGAATCCGAAGTCGGACTAATCTGCGTGGCGATTCCTATTTTTAATCAAAACGAAGAGGTCGTTGCTAGTCTAAGTGCTTCAGGCCCCGCTAATAGATTCAAAGAAGCCGAAGTAAAAAATTATGTTGCTACTTTAAAGAAAGGTGCTTTAGCCATTCAAAAAGAAATAGGCAATTTTAAACTTTTATAATATATGAAAAAACCAAAAGGAAAATATACCACCATTCATTATCAAAGCTATTTGGAATTGGATGCTATTTTAGAAGCGCAAACCTTGCGGAGTGCACAATTGGGAAAACCAGCGCATGAAGAAATGTTATTCATTATTACCCATCAGGTTTATGAATTATGGTTTAAGCAAATCATCCATGAATTGGAATCCGTCATTGGCATGTTTTCAAAAAAACAAGTTGATGAAGCAAGTCTGAGTACAGCGACCGCTAGATTAAACAGAGTGGAAGTGGTGATGCAACTTTTAATCGATCAGATTGGTGTAATGGAAACAATGACGCCATTAGACTTTCTGGATTTCAGAGAATACTTATTTCCGGCTTCTGGCTTTCAAAGTTTTCAATTCAGAGCTATTGAATGTTTACTCGGTCTACCGGAACAAGGAAGAATGACCTATCACAATCAAAAATACAGTTCCGTTTTTCCAAAAGAAAAACAAAGGATACTTAGCCAGATTTACAAAAAAGGAACCTTATTCGATTGGGTCAATAAATGGTTGGAACGAACTCCTTTTTTAAATTTAGAAGGTTTTGATTTTATAAAAAAATATAAGAGAGCCGTAAACAAGATGCTTAAAAAAGAGAATGCCGCTATCAT
>CAYXQH010000950.1:0-2118 GCA_964467425.1 uncultured Saprospiraceae bacterium | reverse complement strand
AAATGAAGGAAAAAGGGTTTACATACTTTAGTATCGGTCGACCATAGATTATTAGACACATTCATCTTAAGAACTTATTTATGAAACGAGTTTTAATAACAGGTGCTGCAGGTTTTTTAGGATCTCACTTATGTGATCTATTTTTAGATAAAGGATATGAAGTAATTGGTATGGACAATCTTTTGACTGGATCTATGGAAAATATTGCTCATTTGATGCCACTGCAACATTTTAGTTTTTATAATCATGATGTAACCAAATTTGTACATGTACCAGGCAAACTAGATTACATACTGCACTTCGCTTCCCCTGCTAGTCCAATAGATTATTTGAAAATGCCCATTCAAACCCTTAAGGTTGGAAGTTTGGGTACGCACAATCTATTAGGGCTTGCCAAAGCAAAAGGTGCGACATTTATGATTGCGTCTACATCAGAAGTCTATGGTGATCCTTTAGAACACCCTCAAAATGAAGAATATTGGGGTAATGTTAATCCTATAGGTCCAAGAGGCGTATATGACGAAGCGAAACGTTTTCAAGAAGCTATGACCATGGCATATCACACTTATCATAATGTGGATATTAGAATTGTAAGAATATTTAATACTTATGGCCCAAGAATGAGGGTTGATGATGGGCGTGCTCTGCCTGCCTTTTTCTCGCAAGCCATACGAGGAGAAAACATTACAATATTTGGTGATGGAACCCAAACTCGGTCGTTTTGCTATGTCGATGATCTAATAAAAGGTATATATCTTTTATCTCAAAGTGATTATAATCTTCCAATTAATATTGGAAACCCCACTGAGATAAGTATCAATCAAGCTGCTCAAGAGGTGCTTGATCTTGTACAATCCAATTCTAAGTTGATCAATCTGCCCCTTCCTAAAGATGATCCTAAAGTTAGAAGGCCAGATATAACCAGAGCAAAGGAAGTTCTTGATTGGTCTCCTGAGGTAAGTAGAGGAGAAGGATTTAAGATTACTTATGAGTATTTCAAAAAACATGTTTAATAGCTCATTCTAATCAATTAAGTACATTTTCCAATTCATATCTGAATTATCATTATAGCTTGTTCAATATATTCGCTTAACTACGCTTCGGTCCTTATGGTAAAAAGGAAAACAGGATCAATCCATAAAAAAGTACTTCGCTTCAGTCGAAATGGGAAATGAAAAAGTGGAAAAGGAAAACTATATAAAAAAGCGGGCGTGGCACGTCGCATGAAGAGGTTGAAGGGTTGTCGTCTTTGCGTGTGGGGTTCAGGCGATGAGCTTTTGGTTACTTTCAGCGGCTGGAAAGTAAAAAGAGAAATTGAAAAGAGAGCTTAGTTTTACACTTCATCAACGTAGAATGAGGAGGTGCTCTCATTTAGTCAATCGAGATTTATTCATATTAGCTCCGAAAGTTCTTTGCCGATTTCATTAAACTCATCAATGATCCCTTTTTATCTATCGTTTATATGAATTCCTTAACACAAAAAAGGAGAACTCATATCTGAGTTCTCCTTTATAAATATTGTTAGTATAAAGACTATCCAAACACTGCATCTGCATAAGCAGACTTAAGTGTTGCGATTCTAGCTTCAATACTTTTAATTTGACTTTGCAAGCCAGTGATTTGGCTTTTGATAGCCGTAGCGCTTCTGCCTTTAGATGCAGTAGCTTTTCTTGCTGCCGGCTTACGACCTCTTCTTTTAGTAGTCTTTCTTTTAGTAGCAGCCCTTTTTGGTGCCGCTTTTTTAGCAGTAGCTCTTTTTTTCGGAGCTGCTTTTTTTGCCGCTTTTTTCGGAGCTGCTTTCTTTGCAGTTCTTTTCTTTGCTGCTGCTTTCTTTGGAGCTGCTTTCTTCGCCGCTTTTTTCGGAGCTTTACCTCCAAACTTAGCTCTCCAATTGTAATAAGTCCCAAGACTAAAACCATACTTCTTTGCAAGAACTGCTGGTTTTGCACCTGCTGCTACTTCTGCAACGATTTTTTTAGCTTGCGCTTCTGAAATTCTTTTTTTTGCCATTAGAATTAAAATTGTTTAAAAAATTGAATGTGCAAATTTAATACCAATTTTATTGGAATTAAAATGTATTTTTGTAAGAGTAGGACTCAGGACGTTACATCTTTTTAT
>CAYXQH010000949.1:0-2120 GCA_964467425.1 uncultured Saprospiraceae bacterium | reverse complement strand
CTAATCTAAACCAAGCTGCACCAGTTATTGACAGTGCTTCGAATGTATACATCTCTGGTTTTGCAGATTCATTAGATTTGGTAGAAGTCTTTATAAGTATAGATTCCGCTTGTGTTGGCGTACCTTGTCAAGGTTCGGTTTATCTTGGTACTGCAACCGTTACAGATAGCACCTGGGTTTTAATACCTCCTTTTGCAAATGGTGCTCAATTAAATGCTGGTGCAATCATTACCGCTACAGCTACAGATACCCTTGGAAATACGTCTTTATTTGCTACCTGCAACCCAATAGATTTTATTTGTGATTTGGATGCTTCGATTAGTGGGGTTGTCCATACAAGCTGTGGAGAGAGTAATGGAGTTTTTGAAGTATCGATCCTCAATGGCACAGCACCCTATCAACTGGATATAGGTCAGGGACCGACAACCGACACCATTTTTAATAACCTTGCTCCGGGTACTTATTCGCTTTCTGTAACCGACGCAAATAATTGTATGGTTATACAAACGGTAGTGATTAATAGCTCTGTTAGTTTGATTGCTTCGACTTCAAATGTTAATAATGCAAATTGTAATACCAACAATGGTTCGTTCACAGTGGACGTTACTTCTGGGACAAGTCCTTATTCTTACGATATTGGTACCGGGGCGCAGACTTCTAATCTATTTAATAATCTGGCAGCAGGTAACTATACTGTGACCGTGACGGATAATGCGTCTTGTATGACAACTGTAACGGAGGTGATTAGTCAGGATGGTGCGCCTTCTGTAGTACTTGATTTGTCGATTGATGAAACCTGTTTACAATCGAATGGACTGATTTCGGTAACCGCTTCCGGAGGGTTTCCGCCATATTCTTATGATATTGGAAATGGCCCGGTTTCTAACCCGATCTTCGATAATTTAGCTGCGGGTTCTTATACCATTACTGTTACGGATGCAAATGACTGTTCTTCATCTATCACCACCTCTTTGATCAATGTTGGAGTAAATCCGACTGCAGGTTTCACCTACCTTATCAATGAGGATACGGTATCGTTTACGAATACTTCGAATGATGGTGATGCCTATACCTGGGTTTTTGATGATGGTAATTTTTCAGGGATGGAAAATCCTGTTCATATTTATGCTGCTTCGGGAGATTATGAAGTTTGTTTGACGGCGCTTAATTCATGTGGAAGCAATATTTATTGCGAAACGATTTCGGTTTTTGTTCCTTTAAGCTTGGTCAATATCGGTGGAGAAATTGCAAAAGAAAATGGACAGACGGTAGCCTTAGTAGATGTGGCTTGCACCAATAATCCGTCGCAGACTACCACAATTAATGGTCAATATCTTTTCGCCGATCAGCCGACCGCTAATGATTTCGATATCGTTCCTTTCAAGGATATTAATTATATCAATGGCTGTTCTACCTTTGATGTCTTCTTGATTAATCAACATATTCTCAATGTTAATTTACTAGATTCACCCTATAAAATTATTGCAGCGGATATCGATAATAGTGGAAATGTTTCTGCTATTGATTTAATTCGTCTTCAACAGTTAATTTTGTTTACTGTAGATACTTTTCCAAATAATACATCATGGAGATTCGTACCAGAAGATTATGTGTTTAATGACCCGACAGATCCGCTTGCAGAAAATTTTCCAGAGTCCATAAGCTTGACGAATGTCACCAACGATGAATTGCAACAAGACTTTGTAGCTATAAAAGTCGGTGATGTTAATTTGACCTCAAACCCAGCTTTACTGGTTGATCCGAATGATGAAACAAGATTTGTTGTTAAAAATTCTAAAGAAGAAAGTGGAGCCGTCTATCTTTCTTTTTCTCCTGCTAAAAGTCAGATAATCAGTGCTTTAGAGTTGAGTTTGTTGATCGATGAACGATATGTTGATTTCATAGATGTTGTCCCCGTTAATGGAAAAGCACCGGAGTTCTATTTCGATCAAAACGCTGGAATTTTAAATCTTTCCTGGTTTGATCAACAGGGGCAGGGGGTATCTGCAGATGAGTTATCTTTTCAATTAAAATTAAAACCAAAAAAGAAAAACTGGCATAAAGGAATTCAACTTTCAAACCGAATTGCTCCACGTGTTTTTGATGTAGATGGAAATAAT
>CAYXQH010000948.1:0-2123 GCA_964467425.1 uncultured Saprospiraceae bacterium | reverse complement strand
ACGTTTCATTCCTGCGGTATGATGATCTACACAATAATGGCAATCGTTCAAATGACTAACATACACTCCTAAGGCTTCGAGGTACCATTTGGGAAGGGTATTGTTGGAATTATGCAAGACGTTTTTATACAACATCATATGACCTTTCAGTGTATGAGGTCGTAGGCTATGGACAGAAAGTACATTGTCAATGTTATTGCCTGGTCCTTTGATTCGATCGTAGATTTTTTTTAATCGACCGCTCGCTTTTTCATAACTTATTTCTTTGATCCAGGACATAGGAATTAGGAATTAAGAATGTGGAATTAGGAATAGTTTTTTCTAATTCCACATTCTAGATTTACAAAGGAATATTACCATGTTTCTTTTTCGGAAGATGGTCTACTTTATTTTTTAACATAGAAAATGCTTTGATTAATTTGCGTCTGGTATCCTGGGGATGGATGACTTCATCTATAAAACCACGTTCCGTTGCGCTATATGGATTTGCAAATTTTTCAGCATACTCTGCTTCTTTTTCTTTGAGTTTTGCAGCAGGATCATCGGCAGACTTAATTTCTTTTTTGAAAATAATTTCAGAAGCTCCTTTTGCACCCATTACTGCAATCTCAGCAGAAGGCCAGGCGTAGTTCAAGTCAGCACCGATGTGTTTTGAATTCATTACATCATAAGCGCCACCATAAGCTTTTCGAGTAATCAGCGTCACTCTTGGAACCGTTGCTTCACTAAAGGCAAATAATAACTTTGCACCATTTACAATAATACCATTCCACTCCTGATCCGTGCCAGGTAGAAAGCCAGGAACATCAACCAGTACCAATAGAGGGATATTAAAACAATCGCAGGTACGAACAAAACGGGCACCTTTTTTAGAGCTTTCAACATCCAAAACACCGGCAAGGCTAATGGGTTGATTCGCTACAATACCTATACTTCTTCCAGCAATTCGAGCAAAACCTACAACGATATTTTCAGCATAGTTTTTATGAACCTCCATAAACGACTCTTCATCCATGATACCATCGATGACTTCGCGCATATCATAAGGTTGATTGGCACTTTCCGGAACAATGCCATTCAATTGTGTTCTTATCTCATCTCCTAATTCAAACGGAAGCATTGGCGGTTGATCCTCACAATTTTGAGGCATGTAGCTTAATAGCTTTTTTACTTTTTCAATACAGTCAATATCATTTTGTGCCGTAAAATGTGTAACTCCGGATTTAGTAGAATGCGCAGATGCGCCACCTAATTCCTCTGCAGTAACTTCCTCATTGGTTACGGTTTTTACAACATTAGGTCCGGTGACAAACATGTATGCCGTATTTTCAACCATCAAGGTAAAGTCTGTCATAGCTGGAGAATACACAGCACCACCAGCACACGGTCCCATGATTGCCGAAATCTGTGGAACGACTCCACTAGCTAGTACATTTCTATAAAAAATATCCGCATAACCACCTAGAGATTTTACCCCTTCCTGAATTCTTGCTCCTCCGGAATCATTTAATCCAACTAGCGGCGCTCCGTTTTTCATGGCCATATCCATGATTTTTACAATCTTTTCGGCATGTGTTTCCGATAAAGAACCTCCAAAAACTGTAAAATCCTGAGCGAAAACATAAACCAAGCGTCCATTTATTGTTCCATAGCCTGTAATCACACCATCTCCATAAAAGACTTGTTTTTCCATTCCGAAATCCTGGCTTCTATGCGTTACCAGGGCACCAATTTCTTCAAATGATCCATCGTCCATTAAAAAATGGATACGTTCTCGAGCCGTTAATTTACCCTTTAGATGCTGCTTTTCAATACGCGCCTCTCCACCGCCTAATTTCGATGCAGCTAACTTTTTCTTCAGAATAATGATCTTATCGTCCATTCTATAGCTAGTTTAATAACTTTTATAAGTACTAATCGTATAAAAATAATGCTTGGAGCGAAGATAAGAGCTTTTGGCTGATCTTTTATAGATGATGCGGTATAAAATTGTGATTTTTAAATTCATAATTTTATGCCGATCACTATAATACTGACCGAAAAAATAGAAAGTTAGAACCACTGTTAAATCTAGCGTCTAGTATTAAATTAGAAGACCTAAATAAAATGAATAGTAAAAATCA
>CAYXQH010000947.1:0-2133 GCA_964467425.1 uncultured Saprospiraceae bacterium | reverse complement strand
CAGCAATAGTAAAAACTTTAAAAAAGTATTGAAGCAAATCGAGCAAGTTGCGGAGACGTCTTCTACCGTTTTAATTACGGGAGAGAGTGGAACCGGAAAAGAATTGATAGCAAGAGCTTTACATCAACTGAGTCGTCGCGGTAGTCGGCCGATGATAAAAGTAAACTGCGCAGCTTTGCCAGCTAATTTAATTGAAAGCGAATTATTCGGGCATGAAAAAGGAGCTTTTACAGGCGCTTTAAGTCGGAAAATTGGAAAATTTGAATTGGCAGATGGTGGGACTTTATTTTTAGACGAAATAGGAGAGATGCCAGTCGAGCTCCAATCCAAATTGCTCCGAGCGATTCAGGAAGGTGAAATAGAACGAGTAGGAGGGATGGAAGTTAAGGAAGTTGATGTTAGATTGATTGCAGCCACGAATCGAAACTTAGAAAAAGAAATTGAAAAAGGAACCTTTCGGGAGGACTTGTATTATCGGCTTAATGTTTTTCCAATAAATAGTATTCCTTTAAGGAAGCGTCGAGAAGATATTCCGCTCTTGACTCGTTTCTTCTGCGAAAAATTAGGAGGAAAGCTAGGTCGTAGAATAACAGATGTTCCACAAAAAGTAATAGATAAATTGATGAATTATGACTTTCCAGGAAATGTTCGGGAATTAGAAAATCTGATTGAAAGAGGAATTATCATGTCGAGAGGTGGGAAGCTTAGCCTAGGAGATTGGTTTAATCCTAAAAAGAAACGCGTATTACCTGAATCGTTTGATTCCCTGGAAGAAGCACAACGAAAACATATTGTCGAAGTTCTAAAACATACAGGATGGCGGGTTAGTGGCGAAAATGGAGCTGCTGAATTATTAGGGCTGCGACCAACGACTTTGTATTCTAAGATGGATAAATTAGAAATCAAAAGAAGTAATGATGTAGCGAAAGAGTAAGGAATATTTAGATACTAAAACATGATCTATAATTAATTTAACATTATGAGTTTTATTAGAATTATGGAAGATACGTTTTTAGGTATTCGGCATTAGTATTACCCGAATACCTAATACCCATTGCCGTTTTTACTTGGTGTTGGGTAATTTTAAAGGATTGTAAATTATATTTTATATTTTCGCAATATATGGTCTGCTCCAATTGCAAACATAGTATAGAAACCGGTGATCAGTTTTGTGGAAACTGTGGTACAAAGGTTCTGTTACAGGATACTTCGTCAGAAGTCTATGTACCCAAGTATAAATTGGATTTTAGAGAAGCACTGAGTCTTTCTTCCCAAATCAGGGCTTTATTTTTCAAAGACCTGGAATTTGTTGTTGAAACAGAGATCGGCCCCAATCAATATCGAAAGTATTTTGATCAATTTTATAAAAGCGATTTTTATAAAGACTTTGATATTCGGACCAAACAATTAGCAGAAGAAGCCTATTCTATCCATTCAGGGCCAAGCCAGCGGGTTGGTCAGGAAGTAGATCAATTATTATCGCAAAACTTTCATGGGTTTATTGAGCATTTTATGATTTTACATTGTAATGGTCTTCAAAAAATCAAAATGCCGGAAGCTATTTTAAAATATACTAATGCTACTTTAGATACAGTCAATTTGAGACAGATGGTCCTCGACTATCTGGATTTTAATAATGAACAGGATAAAGTGTACACCGATATTCTTTCATTGCCGCCGATGAAAGTCAAAAATGCTATAAAATCCTTTTTGTATACTCAGTCCCAGGAAAAGATATTTTTCATTTGTGATCAAACGATCTTTGGTTCCTGTCGAGAAGGTTTTGCCATGACAGAACAGGCTTTGCATTGGAAATCACATTTCAATCCACCACATTCCGTTTTCTACGAAGATTTAGGAAGTATTAAAAAAGAAGCGGAGTGGATTAATATTAATGGCTTGTTTTTCAATGTTAATAAATCCGTTAATTATAAAATGATGAAGTTGCTCAAGAAAATTAAGAGCATGCATGGTAGGTAGGTTCCGTTTAATAATCATCAAATTTTATTAATTGATTCGAAGACTACTTGCAAAAAAAAATAAATATAGTTATGTAGGTTATATCGTGATATAGTTATATTAACCACATAACCACATAACCACATAACCACATAACCACATAACCACATAACC
>CAYXQH010000946.1:0-2144 GCA_964467425.1 uncultured Saprospiraceae bacterium | reverse complement strand
CGATAATCAACTGGATGGTAGTGATGTATTAGTAGGCGTTATCAATACGGGTAATACACCGCCAGGTACTATTTCTGATATTCAAGGTGCCATTTCTATTCCGAATAATCAGCCAGCTGGAGCTTACTTCCTATTTGTAAAAGCAGATAGTAATAATGAAATCACTGAATCGAATGAAATAAATAATGCTCGTCGTATTGGCTTTGAAGTAACACAAGATACAGGGCCTGGTGAAGGCTGTGGATTTTTTGAATTCTATTCTATTGATGATGGTATTGGGATTGCAAATTGTACCTCAACAGAAAGTTCTGCAGGTTTTGAATTAGTTTGTACTGGTGTTCAACCTTTTGGAGGGCCGAATAAGAGAACAATTACACTAAATATAGATGAAGCTGGAGAAGAATTGAGTCTAACTGATGTAACTAATCCAATTCCACAGGCTGAGAATTCTTATGACTTCGATGTTGATTTGGATAATGATCGATTGACAGTAACAGAAATTTCAAATAGTAATGGTAACCAAAACTGGAGTACTACGATAGACCTGGATGTTCCGGATTCACCATTTTTCACAATTCAATCTCTAGGCATTAAAGAAATAGCGGATGGATATTTTGTATACGGGACTATTATAAGTGGTAATCCAGCTGGGTGGACACCTTTTGTTCATAAATTAAATACTTCTGGAAATTTAGTTCAGGAAAATTATATAAATGATCCAATTCAAGCGGATACGTATTCAACGGTTCAATTAGATAAGGTCTCAGGAGGCTATGTATTTACACTGTTCATTCCAGGACAATACGCGCTGATGAAAGTGAACAATAATGGAGCAGAACAATGGACGAATTCTATAGCATCAGATTTGCCTTCCACAGATCTAGAGCAAGTTACTCCAAGTATGGACGGAAACTTTATTTATAATTCGTTGACCGATAATTTGAATTCCGAAATAAGAAAAACACGGGTGTCTGATGGTGAGGTTATTTATGATGTTGAAGTAGGTAATGTATTTTCTCCAGCAGGTAATTACTATTTTGAAAATATTAAAGGCTTTCTAGTGCTTGCTGATGGAGGCGTTGTAACTAGTCATGCATTTACGGAGCCAGGTTCTTTTCCAACGAATAGTGGATTTGAATATGGAAAACTAGATGCAAACGGTAATTTAGTTTGGTGGAAAGAATTAGATGAACGATACGACATGGGACCAACAATGGTGACGAGTGATGGAGGCTATTTATTTGCAGGTACAAATAATGAAGATGATGAACTACAAGTAATGAAAACTACAGAGTTTGGAGAGTTGACACCTGCTTGTGATGGTGGAGATCCTCCTACCTTTGGTGATATCGATTTGTCATTAACGATTACCTCTAACAATAATAATCCAAGTATCTGGACAAGTTTTGCTGCAACATATACCATAATAAATGGTGGACCTCAAACAGCAACAAATGTAAGCGTAAGCTTACCGGCGCCAGATGGCTTAGTGTATACTGGAGGAAATGAATCCAGTGCTTCGCAAGGTTCTTTTAATCCTTATGGAAACGAGACCTGGACGGTTGGAAATATTCCTGCCAATGGATCGGCTACCCTGACTGTAAATTACTTTGTGGTGACTTCTTCAGCTTATACTTTATATGGTCAAGTCGAAACTGCCAATGAAGATGATGGCGATTCTACTCCTGGAAATGGTTCTTGTTGTTCTGCCAATGAAGATGATGAAGCTGCCCTTACATTAGGAGGAAGTAATTCAGGCTTTATTACGCAAGAAGAATTTCAGGATATTCAATTGTTGAAAGTTTATCCTAGTCCAACTTCTGGAGAGATCGTTAATTTGCAAATAAATGCAAAAGAGCAAATAGTGCAAATTATTGAAGTATATGATAATGTTGGTCGATTGGTAGCTAGTGAAAAGTATACATTAGACCAAGGTTTTAATAAAATCCCAGTTTGGATTAATGAACTAAGCAGTGGAGTGTACCGACTTAATTTTCCCGGTCAGACCATGAAAAATATGGATCGAACTTTTGTAATCCAAAGACTTTAGAATCTAGTTTCTTATAATATTATATAGGTGCTTTTCTTTATTGAAAAGCACCTATTTTATTTTGTTGAATGGGTTAAGACTAACCCGCGTTAGA
>CAYXQH010000945.1:0-2154 GCA_964467425.1 uncultured Saprospiraceae bacterium | reverse complement strand
TAATTAATTGAAGTGCTTTGTCCAATTCCAAAATTCTGCTTGAACGAGTTCATAATTCCATAACTTTCTCCTGCTCTAACCTCTCTAATCTGTACGCCCCAATCTCCATAAATTTCTACTCTCGCTCCTACAGCATTTCGATTACTTTCTACACCTTGTAGATTTACACCAAACCAGTTGTTTGTATTCCCATCATTCAACCAAATCACATCATCGATGTTAGAAGGATTCGTATAAATATCTGCATATCCAGCATAAATGTCTACAAAACCATCGTTATTAAGATCACCTAATGCATAGGATTCAATTTGATTATTATCAAAAAGACCTTCTACTTCTGTAAAAGTCTTATCTCCATTGTTTCGATATAAATGATGCTGGCTTCCCGAAATTAAAATATCTACAAAACCATCATTATCAAAATCTCTCATAACACCCTGAAGTGGAAAAGAAGTATTTCCTATTCCAATATTTTGGTTGGTAGAAATATCTCTAAAATTACCACATCCATCATTCTCCATAACCATATTCGCAAAATCATGATTGGTAATAAAGACATCTAAATCACCATCATTGTCTATATCATTAAAATCAGACGTCCAGGATTGCCATCCAATCTTTAAACCATGATCAGCTGCAGCTTCCGTATAATTATTATTTCCGTCATTGACGAATAAAGCATTGATCCGTCTTGGATCAGTAGGATCACCAACACCTTGGCGGCATTTTGCAATGTATAAATCAATGTCTCCATCATTATCAAAATCCGTCCACATACTTCCATAGTTACCAGAATTATCCGATGCAGGAACGGTGTTCATATCGATCACATCTTCTGGCTGAAATGTACCATCGCCATTATTCATAAAGATCCCACTATATCCGACGTCATTACAAACAAAAATATCCAGGAAGCCATCATTATCGATATCTGCAAAATTTGATCCTTGCGCAAAATATTCAGAGCCTACTAAATCTTCATGCATATAGTCAGGATTTCCTAAATTATCAGGTGTAGCAGTAATTAATTTCGTAACATCGTAATCTCCACAGATGGCATCATTATAACCATCATTGTTTACATCACCAGCAGCCAATGCCCATTGACTTTGACCAGAGATAAAATCATAAGTATATGGAATAAATTGTCCACCAGGTACTTGAAATTCAATAGTAAAAAGGTTTCCCTGTTCCAGACGAAGAATATCATCTAGTTTATCATTGTTCATATCAACAATAGCCATACCTACTCCACTATGCCAATCGGTACTTTGAAGAAGGTTGTTAGAGTTGGAAAATGAAATCTGAGCATTGATTTGCCAGCTCGCTAAAAGCAGGACGAATACACTAAGATAACTAAGGGCGTTCTTGTAAATTTTTTCCATTATTCAGGATTCTTTAATTTATGTGATAAAATATGTCTTAATATAGCTATTACCAGCCTTATGGCGGGCGATTATAGTTAAAAGAAGAGGTGAAATGTCAACAATTAACCAGAATATCGGTGATTGTCAATAAGTATTTTAGGCTCCTAAAAATACAAAACCCTTTTTAATAATTTCGAGGTATTTTAGTAATTTTAGATTAATTAGATCATTTTACCCATAAAATTGCTCCAAACTCATTATGAAACAGCTAATAATTCTCTTTGTTTTAGCATTCTTCGTGTTTTCTTGTCAAAATCAAGAAAACACTGCTAACACCCAAACATCCGAAAATCAGACATCTACTGACGCTGCTTCTCCAGCAGTAAGCACTCCTAAAAAAGAGATTCCTTTTTTTACCATCAGATCATCATCTAATGACGACACTGAAAACCCTAAGAGTGAAATTTATTTGAGTATTAGTGGAAATGAAATCGATATACAGGAAGCTGTTGTCGCATGTGAGCAAATTAAAAAAGCAGATTATTCAAACTATAAAATACCAGCTGAGGCAATAGATGCTTGCGGTGGTTGGTGGGCCGGAACGGGCGAATATTTTTACATCATAGAAAATAAAGAATCAGACTATTATATGGTGATGTATGCTGCAGTGGATGAACAAGCGACCGGCGAACCTTATGTTTATAACAGCGTCATGAACATCGCTCATAAGTTTAAATAAGAAGCTTATGTGGTTATGTGGTTATGTGGTTATGTGGTTATGTGGTTA
>CAYXQH010000944.1:0-2154 GCA_964467425.1 uncultured Saprospiraceae bacterium | reverse complement strand
TGCTTCTTTCTTTTTTTCAATGAAAAAGAAAGAAGATAAACAATTGAAACCGAATTAAGATATACTACTTCCTTGAGCCATTAAAATAACGAACCGTAGAAGAAAGAATCTGATTATCCAAAACGATTTCCCGGTAGCCTATTCGATGGTGATCTACTTTGAATTGAAGCGTATTTTGATCGATTTGAAAAAAACAAGAAGGGGTGATATGTACGGTCAGGTTTTTTAAACGGATGGTTTTGTCAACATGATAATGACCGCAAAAGACATGAATATTATCCGAGTGTTCAAAAAATAATTGCTGGAGTTTTTCCAGGTATTGCATAGGATAGCGGTTGTCCATAAAAGGAACACCTGCTTTTACGGGCGGATGATGCATAAAGATCATAACATCTTTATCCGCATTTTTTAATTGTCGCTTAAGCCAGTTGGTCTGTTTTTTAGAAAGGGAGCCTTTTCCTGAATCCAGAAAAAGGATAGTCTCTTTGCCTATTTTTTTAGCGAAATAAAGTTCTTCTTCGTTAAGTAAATGATTGAGTTTAAAAACCTTAGCCATCATCGCCGAGTCATCGTGATTGCCAACGATAATGCTATAGTCGAGCCCGCTGACATCCAATACTTCTTTAATCCATTGTTTGATTTCCTCTTTTGGGTCGCGATAACAAAGGTCTCCTGAAATCACCAGATGATCTGGTTTTCGTTTTTTTATGTAGGTCAGAATTCGGAGCAAGTTTTTACGCACATCAATATCATGCGGATAGCCACCTTCATCATCAATATGGAGATCTGTTATTTGAATAATCTTCATTACAATCCTTACTTTTTCTTCGGTATCTTTTTTAATGTAGCTAATAAGTAATCCCAAAATTTTTGAACCGAACTAATCTGCGCTCTTTCGTCTGGAGAATGGGCTCCTCTAATATTTGGACCAAAAGAAATCATTTCCATATCCGGATAATTCGTTCCAAGTATTCCGCACTCTAATCCTGCATGACAAGCATTAACGGCTGGTTCACCATTAAACATTTTTTTGTAAAGCTTACTCATGACATCAACTATGTCAGAATTTGGATTTGGTGTCCATCCCGGATATCCTCCGTTTGCTTTGACTTTGGCGCCCATTAGTTCGAATGTACTTTGAATCGCTTGCTTCAAATCTGTCTTTTCGGTGTCAACCGAACTTCTAGTCAGGCAAAGTATGCTGTATTTTCCATTATCAACGAGCACTCGAGCCAAATTATTGGAAGTTTGTACTAAATCTTCAATGTCAGGACTCATGCGATAAATACCATTTGGACAAGCATAGATAGAACGTAATAATTGAGTTTGAAAATCTTTTGCCATGACTATAGTTGGTCTTTTGACAGACTTGATTTGGATTTCTAAATTTTCATCCGTAGTGCCATATTCGCTTAAGATAGAAGCAATGCTTGCCTTGAGGTGTTTTTTAAAAGCACGGACATTTTTTTCAGGTAAGGCAAGGACGGCATAAGCTTCTCTTGGAATAGCATTTCGTAAGCCACCACCATCAATCGTACTGACTCGGATGCCAAATGATTCGGCACTAAAAAGAATACGATTCAATAATTTGTTTGCATTACCTAAGCCTTTGTGAATATCCATACCAGAGTGGCCGCCGTTTAGGCCTCTGACAGTGATACGAAAGCCTTTATGTTTGCTGGTAGTTTTTACGGTAGCATATTTGCCAGTTGCCGTAATGTCAATGCCTCCAGCACAACCGATGGTCAGTTCATGATCATCCTCGGTATCGAGATTAAGCATGATCTTTCCTTTTAACAAGCCTCCTTTTAATCCCATTGCTCCCGTCATTCCTGTTTCTTCGTCTATAGTGAATAAGGCTTCGAGTGGTGGATGCGCTATCTTTTTAGATTCTAAAACCGCCATGATCGCAGCAACGCCAATTCCATTATCTGCTCCTAGCGTTGTCCCTCTGGCTTTTACCCAGTCGCCATCAATGTACATGTCAATTCCTTGCTTGTTAAAATCAAAATCAGTGTCAGCATTTTTTTGATGAACCATATCCAGATGGCTCTGCATGACTATCGGGATTCTGTTTTCCATTCCTTTGCTTGCAGGCTTTCGAATGATAACATTTCCGACTTCGTCTACATAGGTTTTGAGGCCTAATTGTTC
>CAYXQH010000943.1:0-2156 GCA_964467425.1 uncultured Saprospiraceae bacterium | reverse complement strand
CTAACGTCGAAAACATAAATTTTAGAAAAAAATAGACTTTAGTTTTTTATTAACAAGCTTTAAAATTAGAGGCTACTGCAAGAGGATTTCAGAAAATCTAAGACAAAATCATGTATAAATACCCAAAAAAAAAGAAAGATGAAGTATATTGAGAGAGCATTTTCACAAACAGACCTGTATAATAGCGGTCAATTTAGAATAGGTGCCTTAACCATTCTAGTCAAATCTAACATATCTTAACATGAAATTTCAAAAAAAACTAACACTATTACTTTTTACAGTTTTTAGTTTCAGTCTCTCTGCTCAAGTAGTCATTAATGAGTATTCTGCCTCCAATTTGAAAGATTTTCCTGATAGTTTTCTGAAATTCGAAGATTGGGTTGAACTCTATAATACCTCTAATCAAGCTGTAGATTTAAGCGGCTGGTACCTTTCTGACAAAATAGATAATCCTGAAAAATGGGAAATCCCTGCAGGAACAATGATAGAAGCCAATGGCTACCTCCTTTTCTGGAACTCCGGAAGAGATACGGTTATAGGTAATGAAATACATACTAGTTTCAAACTCACACAAACCAAAGATAATGAGGCATTAGTTCTTGCGAATACCGTAGGCAATATTGCTAATAGCTTTCCATTAAATATCACGCATGCATCGCATGGACAATGTCGAGAAACGGATGGTAGCAATACCTGGCGTGTATGTACAGCTCCGACACCAGGCGCTTCAAATGATATGAGTCCACAATTCACTCGTTATACTATAAAACCAACGATGAGTCAAGTGGGAGGATATTATACTGGAACTCAAACCGTAACTATCAACTCTTCTGAACCCAATTCAACCCTTCGATACACGACAGATGGAACGGCTCCATTGGAAACTTCTCCAGAGTATATGGCACCGATAACGATAACAGAAACCCAAGTACTTAAAGCAAGAGCTTTTAGTAATGATCCATTGGTCTTACCCGGGATGATTGAATTTAATACGTATTTTATTGATGAAGATTTTACACTTGCTGTTTTTTCTGTAGCAGCAGATTCGATTATCGACCTTGCAAATGGAGAAGGTACAATCCGACCGATCGGCTCGATAGAATATTTTAACATTGATAAACAACGAACTGCAGTATCTTATGGTGAATTAAATCGTCACGGACAGGATTCCTGGGCTTTACCACATCGAAGCCTTGACTGGATTTCCAGAGATGAGATGGGTTATAATAGTACAGTAAATGAAGAATTGTTTAGTTATTCTAATCGAGATGAGTATCAGCGTTTTATGTTTAGAGCATCGGGTGATGATAATTATCCGGCGATCAATGACTGGGCGCATGATGGAAGTGCTCATGTAAGAGACGAGTATGTACATACGCTTGCAATGGATGGTGGGATGAAACTTGACGTACGAGCAGTGGAACGAGTGATCGTTTTTCTAAATGGCCAATATTGGGGCGTTTATGGATTGAGAGAACGACCAGCTGATCACGATTACACACAAGAGTATTATAATCAGGGAAAGTATGATCTCCATTATTTAAGTACCTGGGGACAGACCTGGGCGGAGTACGGAGGGCAGGCAGCCTTTGATTCATGGGAACCTTTGAGAGATTTTATTTTAGACAATGATATGGCTGACTCGACCAACTATCAGGTCGTAAAAGATAATTTCCGAGAACTAAGTATGATTGATTATATGATTGCTAATCTGGCTTCCGTCGCTTCTGACTGGATGAATTATAATACAGGATGGTGGAGAGGGCTTGATCCGGATGGCGATCGAAAAAAATGGGGCTACATCCTTTGGGATAATGATGCGACCTTTGATTACTATATTAACTACTCTGGAGTGCCAAATACTGATCCCGATGCTGAGCCTTGTGATCTGGAAGACATCAGTGATTATATGGATGAGTTTTTTGGATTTCCCTGGACAGGAGAAGATGTTGGAAAACATGATAAAATATTTTTAAAATTAATTGATGAAAATCCGGAATTTCAACAACAGTATTATTCACGTTATGCAGATTTGATGAACACGGTTTATACTTGTGATAATATGATTAACACTTTGGATAGTATGATTGCGGTAATTGAGCCAGAGATGCCAAGACAGATTGCTCGCTGGGGTGGTAGTATGGCAGAGTGGCAAA
>CAYXQH010000942.1:0-2158 GCA_964467425.1 uncultured Saprospiraceae bacterium | reverse complement strand
GAAAGTCCGTATCCAGATACCCGAATGGATGGATGTTTTTTATTGATTTCTGAAGTCAAATCTAGATGATCAAACAATGATTTATAGCGTTTTAATAAAAAATCAATTTCGGTTTTTCCCATCTGATTGATACAAGATTTAAATTGCAAAATAACGGTCTCTGCCTCCCCTTTCAAAAAAGGATCAATCGATTTTTTGATCCATGACACCTGTAACCACGCTGATAAAAAATCCGTGGCGGTACTATCAAATTTAATCGTTCCGTAGCGGTAATTTTCCGTTATCTCGGCAAGACTTTCCTGATCGAATAACTGGTCTTCCAGCGAAATGGTTTCATCCGTCTTTGGCAGAATAGCTGCCTTAAATCGAAACGCTTGTCGCTGATTTTGAATAAAGTGACCATTACCGTAACCTAAACTGAGACTTGTTAATTCTTCTTTTATGGCAATCAGGTTATTTTTAAAATTATAATATTGCCAATTTAGGTTCTCTTCCGTTTCTGCTCCGGTGATCATAATCGGCTCATCATTTTCAGGAGCAGATTCTTCCATTCGGTAAATCTTTTTTTCGATTTGTTCCAATTGCTCTAGTTGTCTTCGGAAAAACGTTTTTCCACGTGCAGCGGTCGGTAAGACGGGGAGGTTATTTTTAGAAGACATGGAAGCAAAGCGCAACTGCTGAATATTTGGCACTAATTGATTACCGGTTTCGTCAATATCTATTCTGAAAAGAATCGGCAAATCCTCTTGGGTAGCAATCAACTGCTCTGCGGATAGCATCGTCAAATCTCTTTCTATTTGTCGCTTCAGCGCTCGACCTCCCATTTTTTCATCAAAACCTCTCTTTGCAACCCAAGTGAGTGCTTCTTGTGAGATATCCAAAATGGTGGTCCTACGTACGAAGCCGTCTCGACTTAGTAATTCTTTAATTTGTAATCGGGCAATATTCAAAATATGTTCGAAGGAAAGAGATTTGAAAATCACTACTTGGTCAATTCGATTAATAAATTCAGGTCGGAATTTTTTTCTTAATGATGTTTGATAAATAGCATGATTGGTGGCATTCGTTTTTTCAAATCCCAATTGACTAGAAATTTCTCGGGCACCAACATTCGAGGTCATGATGATGATCATATTCGTAAAATCCACGGTCTTTCCTAAACTATCTGTTAATCGTCCATCATCTAAAACTTGTAATAGTAAATCATGAACACTGGAGTCTGCCTTTTCAATTTCATCCAGCAGTAATATTCCGAAAGGTGTGTGACGAACTTTACCAGTTAACTGTCCTTCGGGTTGGTAATACGTTCCGATCAGCCGATCTACTGCATCACCAGCAACAAATTCATTCATATCAAAACGCACCAGCCGTTCTTCATTTCCTGTTAAGTACTTCGCCAGTACTTTTGCCGCTTGCGTTTTTCCTACACCAGTTGGGCCGATGAACATAAAAGAACTAAGCGGACGCCGGGGATTATTAAGTCGGGCTTTGATTTGATGGATAGTATCGGTAAGTGCTTTTACGGCAGCCGGTTGTCCTACCAAGTCTCGGCCAATGAATTTTTCAATCTCATCGGATTCCAGTGTTAGTGACTCATCAAAAACTTTTTGATTTAACCCACTAAATTGTTCAAAATTCTCTCGCACTTCTGGCAGGTCAATAAATTGATTTCGATAGCGAGCTGCCAATTGATTCATGATGCGCATCACACTACCGGGTAGCGCTTTTTGTTGCATAAAATTTCGCTGTAGCGTAAACAACTGATCAATGGCTTGAATAGTGAACTGACAATGGTTTTTATCTTCTAGATCACAACGTTGTTCGATCACCGCTTTGACCGCTGTTTTATAATCAAACTCAGGTAAACGGGTGACTTGAAATAGATTAGCAAAACGCTGATTTTTTTCCTGAACGATTTGCCATTCTTCTGGTGTCGCCAAAATGATTACCCCGATCATCCGCTTTTCCAAGTAGGGGAGAAGTACATTATTTAGCGTGAATTTATTTTGGGAGCTCTGTCCAATTCGCAACATCGCAATTGGATTGTCAAATAATAAATGGTCCGTCGTAGTTAGTTTAGCGTTGATTTTTTTTAAACGCAGCCTAGCATAATCAATAATGGCTTCGAATCTTTTTTGCCACCAACCCACAATACTCA
>CAYXQH010000941.1:0-2160 GCA_964467425.1 uncultured Saprospiraceae bacterium | reverse complement strand
CTCGCCTTAATCATAAACTCTTCGACGATCTTCTCTTTCGCTTCTAAGCCATTCATTAATTTATTTTCCCCGATTTGCACCAACTCTTTTCCACTGGCGATTTCTTGTTCCGCTTTTTGAAAAGCTGCAAGAATTTCTTTTTCATTTAAAACTAGAAGGACAGAGTCTAATTTACCAGTCGTAAATAATCGATGGGCAGTCGCCGTTCTGTCTGTCGCATCATCCAGATTGGTTTTCGCAAATCGTTCTGCCATTTCCTCTGCCTGGGACAAAGCTGCTTGCTTTTTTTCATCCAGATCAAATAAAGCCTCGCGATAAGCATCATTTTCAAGGGTGACCGCTTCGTATTCTTCTTGGACTTTTTGGAGTTGTTTTTTGTAGTTGTTATTGATTTCTTGAATATTGGTTTTATAGTATTGGTCTGCATATTTCCGCCATTGACCTTTTGGGCAGAGGAATAATTTGACAGGGCGTTGTACTTTATTGTCTTTAGGTAAGGTCACTCGGAGATCTCTTCGATTCACTACTTCGTAGTCGGTACGTTCTATTTTAAGCGTGGCAGGTGCTCCGGGTTTTTTCTTGTCATACACCAGGGTAAATTTGCCATCCATCTGATTGGCTATAGCATCAGTAGCACCAAAGGATTTGATCTGCACAGGGTAGGCGGATTGGCCTTTGCTATTTTGGATCGTGATATAGCCGGTTAGGGAGGTTTGGGCTGTTGAAACCGTGCAGAAGAGTATAAACAAAAAACTAATTGCTTTCATTTTAATGCTATTTTTAATCCAGACGTTTATCTGTTTTTGATTTCATTCAACCTTTTATACCCATCATCAACAAGTTTTAAAAAGTGTGCTTTTTTCTCTGAACCATCTGAAATTACTTCCAAGTTTTTCTTTGCCTTTCCGAACCATTTTGTTGCTTGCTTTTCATATTTTCCGTCCCTTGTTGCAGCGAATCTTTCCATGCAATAAATTCCATACAGGAATTCGGAGCGAGACAAGTCAAAAGTCATACTTTGAGGATTTTCTTTAGCAAGCAGTTGAAAAATATTTATTGCTTTTAAATACATTTTTTCGACATCGGAATAGTCTCCTTTAATATTATTGACCATTGCGAGATTAGACAGATTTCTTGCTACACTAAATTGATGTGACTGGGGATTCGCTATCGCCAATTTTTTAAATATTTTTAAAGCTTCTAAGGTGTTCGATTCTGATTCCCTAACCTCCATTTGACTCAAATAAAAAATTCCTAAATTGGAATGCACAGCCGCTATTTGAGGTTCGTATTTTTGTTTGTTTTTTTCCCCTAACTTTTTAAAAATAGTTAATGCTTCTTTGCTGTACTTTTCAGCTTTATTAAAATCTTGTTTGTATTCAAAATGAAAAACGCCCATATTCATCAGCAGGTAAGCTAAATCGTATTTGTATTCATCAGAATTCTTGTTCGCCAATTTTTTAAAAAGCGCTAAAGCTTCATCATAACGTTGTTCCGCTTTTACAAATTCATATTTATCTCGGTGCAGGTTTGCCATATTTACCAAAGCATGTGCCAGGTCTGATTGAGCGTCAGAATCACTTTCACTAGTATTTGATTTTTTTAAAGCCAGCGATCGAGAATAATATTTCCCGGCAAGTGGAAAATCATTATTTGCTTTATACACTAATCCAAGATTATTAAGCGTGTAGGCTAAAATTTCTTTATTGGATGCTGAATATTTTTCAGCCATTTTAAGTGCCGCCAATAAACTAGCTTCTGATTTTTTAAACTCGAAATTGATATTATTCGTGAGTCCTAAATAATTCAATACTGTTATTTTTAGAAGATCATCCTCTGTGACTTTTAAACATTTTTGAAAAATTGGTTCTGCCTTAAGGCCTTTGTTTTGTTCAAACAAAAAAGCTCCATATTCAAATAAATTGTCAAAATTCGAATTATCCGCAGTTGTTGCAATTTCAAAACTCCGCTCTGCTTTCCCCCATTGCAATTTTATGATATGCGCTCTTGCCTTAATCATAAACTCCTCTACGATCTTCTCTTTTGCTTCTAAGCCATTTACGAGTTTGTCTTTTCCAATTTGTACAAACTCTTTTCCACTCGCAATTTCCTGTTCCGCTTTTTTAATATCTGCAAGGATTTCTTTTTCATTTAAAACTA
>CAYXQH010000940.1:0-2162 GCA_964467425.1 uncultured Saprospiraceae bacterium | reverse complement strand
AACACCGAACACCGAACACCGAATAACAAATAGCGAATAACGAAAACCAAACCACATGAGCAACTTCGCAGACTCGAACGGCGCAAAAATATTCTACCAAATTAGAGGAGTAGGAAAACCTTTAATCCTAATCATGGGTTTTGGGGCAGATGGGGATGTATGGGAATTGCATGCTGCTGAATACGAAAAACATTTTCAGTGTATCATTCTGGATAATCGAGGTGTTGGAAAATCGGATCAACCCGAAGGCCCATATTCCACGGCAATGATGGCGGATGATGTGATTGCCGTAATGGATCATACGGGTGTGGAAAAAACAGCTGTCGCAGGAATATCGATGGGCGGAGCGATTGCACAATCATTAGCATTGAATTATCCGGATCGAGTTTCTTGTCTCGCCTTGATTAGCACCTGGCCAAAGTTTAATAACTATGCAAAGACGGTTTATGAAAATCTAAAAAAGCTTCGGGTGACGAGCACGCCTGCTGACTTTATGGAATTATTACAACTCTGGATTTTTGCACCACCTTTTTATAAAGATGGAATGGATAGTTTAAAAGAAGGACAAGCAGGAGCGACTAATAATCCAAACCCGCAAACCAAGGCTGGATTCGACGGGCAATTAGATGCCTGCATTGGACATGATGTCGTAGATCGTTTGGAGGAGATTGATATCCCTACACTTATCACCGTTGGCGACATGGATATATTCACACCGCCCGCTTTTTCAAAAATTTTGCACCAGGGAATTAAAAACTCAGAGTATGTTAATTTTCCGACAGGAGGACATGTTCACCATTGGGAAGACCTGGAGCGCTTTAATAAAGTGACGACTGAATTTTTACTAAAACACTAAGCGATATGACAAGCAAGATTAAAATCGGCTGCGAAACCTATACCTGGCAAATGCCGGGCGAACAATATAAAGGAAAGTTGGAGCATATTATGGAGATAGCGAGTAAGGCAGGTTTTACAGGTATTGAACCAGAGACCAGCTTCTTTGGAGCGCTTTCTGATCCGATAAAAATGAAGGACACCCTCCAAAAATATAATCTTGAACTCGCTGCATTGTGTCATGTAGAAGATTGGCGACATTCAACAGAAACAAAAGAAGAAAAAGCCAATGCAGATCGATGGATGGATTTTTTAAAATACTTCCCAAATACCATTTATCTTCCAGTACAAATGCCGGGAAAAGATAGAAGTGATCTAAAAGAACGGCAAAATAATTTATTGAATTGCGTAAATGCATTAGCGGAGCGAGCCTATGATCGTGGAATTGCCTCTTCTTATCATCCAAATTCTCCGGGAGGTTCTGTATTCCGTACGGAGGAAGATTACAAAATATTGTTAAACGGTTTGAATAGTAAATGGATTGGCTATACACCGGATCTTGGACATATTGCGAAGGCAGGAATGGATCCTTTGGCGATTGTAAAAGAATACAGAAGCCTCGTCAATATGATTCATTATAAAGACATGTTTGAAAATGGTGATTGGGCACAAACTGGTGAAGGCATGATAGATTTTAAAAGTGTAACGCAGTTTTTAAAAGAAACTAATTTTGAAGGTTGGATTATCATGGAAGATGAATGTGATGCAGCGATCGTCGATCCAGATAATGTAACACTCAAAGATGGTAAATATATCGACCAGGAAATAAGAGTATTTTTAAACTTTCATGATTGAGTGAAAGTTAGGTAGTCAGCCTGATCGTCAGAGCAGCCGATGTTGATAACTGTCGTAGAGCGGGGCATAATTTAAAAATTAACGAAGCCTCTTATGTTTAGGTTACTTCAAATGCCAAAAGTCAAGGAGTTCGGCCTTTTACTTTTTAGTAAAAATAAGCCCAAAATCCGTTAAAAATTATAAATTGTTTGAGTCTCGATAGTTATCGAGACGAGTTTTTAGAATTTAGGATTTTGAGCTTATTTTTGCGTTAAAAAAAGTAAACAGCCTTGAGTTTTTTGTAACTTTTTGTGTCAAGTCCATGATCCCGACATTTCGTCGGGGACAAAAAGTTAATTGATTTAAGATTTTATGTTTTTAGGATCTGATAATCAGTCAGGCGGGGAAATGCAGGATGAAATTTACCACTTGTAGCCGATTGATGGAAATTTAAACATACTCTTAACATCTAATCATTATTCCTCGTCCTTAAA
>CAYXQH010000939.1:0-2167 GCA_964467425.1 uncultured Saprospiraceae bacterium | reverse complement strand
AGGGAAAATGAAACGGAGCTCAGACATTCTATTCCAGAAATAGAAAATGCTGCATCCTTTTTTCCTGGTAAAACTTTTCTACATACTGCAGCTTCAGAAGCTGAGTTTCTTCAATGGGCACCAAAAAGCAGAATCATTCACCTTGCTACTCATGGAGAAGCGAATGATCAACACCCTTTGGAATCTGGACTTGTTTTTTCTGAAAAAGGAGATAGCCTCGAAGATGGATTTTTAAACACTTTAGAAATTTATAATCTCAACCTCTCCGCTGATCTCGCAGTCATGAGTGCCTGTAATACAGGCTACGGACAAATAGCAAAAGGCGAAGGGATTATGAGTCTGGGTCGTGCTTTTATGTATGCCGGTTGCAAATCCGTTATCACTAGTCTTTGGCTGGCTAATGATGAATCAACCAGTACTATCATGCAGGATTTTTATAAATATTCTGCCGAGGGAATGACCAAAAACGAAGCCTTGAAAAATGCAAAATTAAACTACCTCCAGCAAGCCGATCCACTAACCGCTCATCCCTATTTTTGGGCTAACCTAGTTGCTGTAGGAGATATGAGCCCATTGCGAAAAGATAAATTATATCCCTCCTGGTCTGTTGCTTTTTTAACTATCCTACTAGCTATCATAGCTTTATTTTTAGTGAAAAAACACTATAAAAAGGCAAAACTTCCCGCATAATACTATTCCTTAATTGATAATTATTAATGATTCACCGTATTTTAGTACTTTTGCGGCTTCGAAACTAAAGCAAATACGATGATTGACTTCTCCCTTTTAAAAAAAATATGCGAAATGCCAGGGGCTCCTGGATTTGAGCAACGTATCCGATCGCTTGTTCTTTCAGAGGTAACCGATCTTGTTGACGAGGTCTCTGTGGATCCGATGGGTAATGTGATTGCCGTAAAAAAAGGTAAAGACTCAAAACGGGTTATGGTTGCTGCGCATATGGATGAGATTAGTTTTATCATCACACATATCGATGACGATGGCTTCTTAAGATTTATTCCACTTGGAGGTTTTGACCCTAAAACACTCACGGCTCAACGCGTTATCATTCATGGTAAAAAAGATATCATCGGCGTCATGGGTTCTAAACCTATCCACTTGATGAAGCCGGAAGAACGTAGTAAAGCCGTACCTATCGAAGAGTATTTTATTGATACAGGAATGCCAGCGGAGGAAGTTAAAAAGTTTCTTGAAATCGGAAATCCGGTAACCCGCGAACGAGAACTTATCGAATTAGGGGATTGTGTAAATGGAAAGTCTATTGACAACCGCGTCTCGGTTTATATTTTGATTGAAGTCTTAAAAGCTTTGAAAGGGAAAGAAGTTCCTTATGATATTTATGGGGTATTTACGGTTCAGGAGGAAATTGGTCTTCGTGGTGCCATGTCTTCCACGCATTTAGTCGATCCGGATTTTGGTTTTGGTTTAGATACCACAATCGCCTTTGATGTTCCTGGAGCAAATGCTCATGAAAAAGTAACTTCACTCGGAAAAGGAGCTGGTATAAAAATTATGGATAGTTCCGTCATCAGCGATTACCGAATGGTGAACTATTTAAAAGAGCTTGCGGATAAGAAAAAAATAAAATGGCAACCGGAGGTTTTACCAAGAGGTGGAACGGATACTGCAGCAATTCAACGCGCAGGAAAAAAAGGAGCAATCACCGGAGCGATTTCAATACCTACCAGACATATTCACCAAGCCATAGAAATGGCACACAAAGAAGATATTTATAATTGCATCCAACTACTTCGTGAAGGACTAACCAATTTAGACCAATACGATTGGAGCTTTAAATAAAAACAAGTGAGCAAGTAAACAATAAAGTCGAGCGAGACTTTGCTAACTTAATCAGCCATGTGGATAGAAGAAAACAACAAACTAACAGCAACCTTTAAATTCAAAGATTTTGTGGAAGCATTTGGCTTCATGACAGAGGTGGCTTTCCATGCAGAAAAGCAAAACCACCACCCCAACTGGAGCAATGTCTGGAATACAGTAACTATTGAATTGAATACACACGACGCTGGAAACATCGTTACAGAAAAGGATCACAAATTAGCCGAATCCATCAAGCAGGTTTTTCAAAAATACAATACTACAATTTAAACACTCCTCACCTTTCACCTTTCACCTTTCACCTTTCACC
>CAYXQH010000938.1:0-2168 GCA_964467425.1 uncultured Saprospiraceae bacterium | reverse complement strand
AAACATAATCAACATTTTTATTTTTTATCATAAAACATATGTTTTTATAAATCATTAACTTTGTAAGTAATGGATCAATATGCTGATGTTTTATTAATTGCTATTCCTGTTTTCATTGGATTAATGATCCTTGAAGCCATCTACTCCTGGTGGGTTGGAAAATTTCATTTCAGAAGTATGGATACTATTTCCAGCCTCAGTTCTGGTACGACCAATACCCTAAAAAGTGTACTCAAACTAAGCATCGTTATTATAAGTTATGGCTGGCTGAGTAATCGAATAGGCATATTTGACATTGATCCAAGCTCCTGGACCGCCTGGATCTTGAGCTTCATCGCTATTGACTTTGCAAGCTACTGGAGTCATCGTCTGAATCACAGCATTAATCTATTTTGGAATCGACACATCATTCATCATAGTAGCGAGGAGTTTAATTTAGCTTGTGCACTTCGCCAATCCATTTCTGAATTGGTAAGTCTGGGCTTCATCTTTCTATTTCCAGCTGCATTGATTGGAGTACCTCACGAGGTAATAGAAGTTATTGCACCTTTACATTTGTTTATGCAGTTTTGGTATCATACCCGGCATATTCCAAAATTAGGTTTTCTAGAATATATTATCGTCACGCCCTCTCAACATCGGGTCCATCATGCTATCAATGATGTTTATTTAGATAAAAATTTGTCCGCTATCTTTTGTGTTTGGGATCGCGCATTTGGTACTTTTCAAGAAGAACTTCCTGAAGAGCCTTGTGTGTACGGTGTAAAAAGAGCTGTAGCTACCTGGAATCCGATTAAAATAAACTGGCAACATATGTGGCTCCTTGTTCAGGATGCATGGCGTGCTGAAAAATGGTCTGATAAATTAAAACTCTGGTTTATGCCAACGGGATGGCGTCCAAAAGATGTACTTGAAAAGTACCCTGTTGATTATACAAGAGATGCATCTACTCAAATAAAATATGATCCTCAAGCCTCTGTTTCATTACACGCTTGGTCTTGGTTTCAATTTTTAATGATGAATTTTTTATCCACTCATATGCTCTTATATCTTGGCGATATTGGCTTCCCAATGCTATTTCTATATGGAGGTTTTCTATTTGTAATGATCTACAGTTATTGCTCATTGATGGATGGAGAGAAATCTGCGATCTGGTTTGAAATTGTAAAAGCGCTATTTGGGCTGGGGATTATTTATCAAACAGGTGGATGGTTTCATTTAAATGATTTTATCCCAGGAGGTGTTATTTTCCTGGCTTCTTACTTTATAATTTCGGTATTCGTTGTCGCCTATTTTGTGCAGTATGAACTCCGTCCGAAGCAAACACCTAAAAAGGTTAAAGCGGGTTAAAGAGAAATTTATTGTACTAGAATCAAAGCTGATCGTCCATTAATAGAAATCGTTCCCCCACTCTGCTTCCCTAAACCAGCTTCATCGATTTGACCATCCTTAACAACAACAGTATATTCTCCTTCAGGGATTTCAAGTTCTTTAGCGTCTTTATTCCCATTAAAGACTACAATGATATCTTTCCAGCTATCGCCATTTGCATGGTCTTTTATTTGATAAGCAATCAGGTTATTACCTTCCACAGGTAAGAATGATAAATGCTTTTGAATATCGGCAGTACTAGTCATTCTGAAAGCTGAATGGTTCTTTCTAAGCTGGATTATTTTTTTATAATATTCAAAAACGGCCTGATATTGCGTTTTTCGATTCCAATCTATTTGATTAATAGAATCCGGCGATTCATAGGAATTTTCAACACCAAACTTGGTTCGCATAAATTCTACACCAGCATGCAGAAAAGGAATTCCCTGGCTTGTCAGGACAATGGTATTTGCTAATTGATGCATCTTGATCAGCTCTGCTTCGGATTCATCCGGACAACTGTTTATCAGACGATCATAAAGAGTATGGTTATCATGGCAGGAAGCATAATTGATGCATTGATTCGGTTCATTTGCAAAGGGAGCATTGGAGTAATTGACTTTTTTATAATTGATTTGCTCATGCTCCGTAGCAGCGATGATTCCAAATTTCACAGACTCTTCTAAACCTTCCAGACCACTAATAAAAGCTTTTGCATCATGAGTGAAAACATGTCCTTTTATACCATCGCGCATGTCATCGCTAAAAGCAGCGATGTTTTTTAATTCAGGTACGTT
>CAYXQH010000937.1:0-2184 GCA_964467425.1 uncultured Saprospiraceae bacterium | reverse complement strand
ATTGCGCCCATTCTACCTCGTCAGTACTATTGACGGTTGAAAAGTCAGCTATGAATCGTGGTTGCAGTTGATAACCATCAAAATTGGCAGGATCGAAACTAAATTGACCACCAATTCCAGTTACACTAAATGTGCCACCAGGAGCCGAACCACCAAAAATATCAGTTGCTTCTACAATTCTCATGCTAAAGGTGTTGGTTCCATCTGTCACATCTACATTGAATCCTGGAGAATTATTACTCCACTCAGAAGGATCTACAACAGAGACACCGACCAGCGTAACTAATTGACTCTCCGTAGCTTCGCCCAAAGCAGTAACTACAGTTGGATCAAAAAGAGCATTGCCGCTTGAATTCAAAGTCACTTCATCCGCATTTACTTGAAGCAATCCACGGAAGCTACCAATTTCTCCTCGCACGGTAACTTCATCTCCCATCGCAACGGTATAACCCAAAGGATCGGAGTTGCTAAAAACATAAATACCATCATTGTTACCATCAATCAAAGCAAACTGCAATCCAGCTGGACGGAAATTAATACTATGAACGACACCAGTCAGTTCTACTAAGTCCTCATCAGAAACAGGGTTACCTACCGCATCTGTCATCGAAACTTCACCGATGGTTGATGGAATATAGATTCTTGGACATTCAACCGTAATCATTACGGAGGCAGTATCGCAAACACCCGTACTATCGCAAACTTGATAGGTGAAGGCGTCATCTCCACAATAATCCATGCTCGGAGTATAGTCCAAGGCTAAAGCATTATCTGGATTTACTGTAACAGAACCATTGGTCGCATTAGAGTTTAATGAAAAATCAGTGAGTGTAAAAGGTAGATTATCATTGGCTAATACATCTATGGTAACCGTTGTATTTACTTGTGTGGTCGCAGCATCATTATTCAATACCATTCTCGTAATTGGACTTAAAGAGAAAGAACCAATTGGAATAGGCGTACCAGCAGTAGCATTGCTCGTTTCTCCATCGAAAATATTGGCACCACTATATTCCCAATTGCCTTCTACGAAAGTAGATCCATCGGGGCCAGTTCCATTGCTACGGTAAGCCCAACCATCGAGGTATTCCCAACCAGTGCCATTTCCGTCTACATTGATGTCTCCGAAAACATCGACCACATTTCCATTCATAAATAACTCTACAGCATCATCGCCGTTGATTCCCATTGATGCTTCTCCATTGAAGGTTGGTGCAAAACCAAAAAACTCAGTAAAGCCATCAATCTCCGAAGCGATATAAATATAATCACCAGCAGACGCACTGCCAGATAAGGTGAATTCTTCGCCGTCAGTTCCTCCGCCATTATTAGCAGATCCTACGCCGTAAATGCTAAGGTCAGGGACATCATTAAGGACAAAAACTTCTATTCCTTTTGGCGTTCCACCTGCAAGTGGACCGTCAAAAACGCCTGTAATAATCAGATCAGATTGTGAAAAAGCTGTAGCTGATAACAGCGAAAAAATAAAGAGTAAAACTTTGTTCATAGTTGAAATATTTAGGGTGAAAAATATCAGTAATTCCTTACTGGAGAAAAGTTCAACCTAAAAGTAAGTATTATGATTGGTTTGAATGTGATTGGTATATTTTTTTTTGAGTTAGCGATGAAAAAAAAATTTTGGAAACTTTCAAGGTCGTCCGACGCTAATAAATTAGATTTTCGCCGAAAGGCATAAAAAATCCCGAACTCGGATTGCTCCAAATTCGGGACGGTTTTGTAACATGTTCATGAGTTACTTAATGCCTCTTAATAATCTTTTGGTTTCTCAGTTGTGCTGTCTCACAAGTGCTGATATGTTCGATTTTCAAAATCGAGCATATCTTTAAGCTGTTGATTATCTGTTGCTTAAAAATGTGACGGATTTTGAAAATCCCCCTCATTAGGTCTTTTGAGGCAGTCACCTTCTGAGTTTCCTTAAACTAAAGAGATGACGGGAAGTCATCGCTTTAGACGAGTACTTAATAACCCGTCTAATGTCATCAACTTAAGGTACTGACGTTGTTGCAATTTTAAATTAAAAACTCAAATCTGGAGATTTGAAATATCAACGCATCGGTTCAGAGAACCTCGCGAGCAAAAATCAAAGATTTTTGCTCGTGCGATTCTCTGAATCGTCACGAAAATTCGTCAAATCTCCAGATTTGCGAATACCGTAACACTACA
>CAYXQH010000936.1:0-2191 GCA_964467425.1 uncultured Saprospiraceae bacterium | reverse complement strand
CGGCAACTAGACCTGATTGATTTTGAGCAGTAGAACCATTACTCCAAGCAAAACTATATGGAGCAGTTCCTCCCGAAGGATTAACCGACGCTGTACCTAAACTACCACAAGAGGCTTCAGTTGAAGTCGCATTTGAGGAAATTGTTGCGCCTGCATTAATTAGGACTGAACCTGTTGAAGAACAACCAGTTCCATCATCTACGGTTACGCTGAATGAGCCAGCGCCTAAACCAGAAATATTAGCAGTAGTCATACCATTACTCCAAGTGTAATTGAAATTTCCAGTTCCACCAGCAGCAGTTACTCCAGCTGTTCCATCATTACTACCACCACAACTTTCATCAGTTGAAGTGAAATTTAAATTTAATCCAGTACCACCTGCTCCAACTGTAACAGTGCTTGTTGCACCACAACCATCAGAGTCAGTAGCAGTTACCGTATAAGAACCAGGAGCTAAATTTCCAATAAAAGTTCCAGTCATACCATTACTCCAAGAGTAGGAATAAGGTGCTACTCCTCCTGATGCAAATGCTGTAGCTGTTCCGTCATCAGTACCTCCACAAGTAACATCAGAAGAATTCGTTATTAAACTAACTGTACCTCCTGTTAATACAACCGTCGTATCCTTGATACAACCATTAGCATCCGTTATGTTTGCGATATATGTTCCAGCAGCAAGGTTGCTGATAGTACTTGTAGTTTGCCCTGTATTCCAAAAATAAGTATAAGGAGAAACTCCCCCAGTAGCTGAAAGAGAAATTTGACCGCCATTACCATTATTACAACCAGGATCTTGTGACGTGATTGTAACAATAACCGGAGGTGGTTCACTTACAACGCCAGTTCCTATTACTACACAGCCGTTAGCATCTGTTACGGTAACAGTATAAGTTCCAGGGCCTAAAGGTGAAATAGTTGGTGTCGTTCCACCTGTATTCCATAAATAGGTATAAGGGCCAGTTCCGCCAGTAACAATAGCATTAGCTGCACCATCACAAGCAAAGGCACATTGTGAATCGAAAGTTGTTACATCAACCATCAAAGGACCAACAACGCCTACACATGAGGCATCGGTACATCCATTTGCATCAGTAATAGTTACACAATATAAACCAGAAGGAAGGCTTGATTGGGTTTTTGTAGTTGCGCCATTACTCCAAGAATAGGTATAAGGTGCAACACCTCCTGAAACGTTTACATCAACTCCTCCAGCATTTGCACAAGTTGTACCAGTGCTAATGGCTTGAGTTGAAATTGCAGACGGTTCGCCTAAAGTAACAGAACCATTTGCTGAGCCATTTGCATCAGTGACAGTAACTGTATAAGTACCTGCTCCAACTCCAAAAACAGATGGAGTCGTATCACCAGTACTCCAAGAATAGGTTAAAGCAGAAACACCACCTGTTGCAGAAGCTAACAAGGTTCCGTTCGTAAAACCATTACAAGAAGGATCGTTTCCCGATACGTTTACTGTAAGTTGAGCATTTAAAGCTATTGAATTCAGTAAAACGAAAAGACCACTGATTATAAAAAGTTGGAACTTATTCTCAACTTTTTTCAATGTAAAGCTTAAATTCATAGTTAAAATAGTTTGTAATAAATTGATAAAACCCAAAATGGTTAATTCCATAGTGGGGAAGTGTTGCCAAAAAAGCGTTAAGAGCAGTTACCTTAGTTAAAAGAAGTATGTGATTATAATTTGATTGTCTTAGATGTGTGTAAAAAAATTACTATGCAAAATACGTCTTTTGTACAGGTATTAACAATGAAAGGTTTGGACAATTGAATAAAATACCGATATATAGGTAGGAGTTAAAGGGCAATAAGAGGAGCTATAAGGGATAATTGTTGAAAAAAAAGATCAAAAAAAAGTCGCATCAAATGATGCGACCTTTATTATAATCCCATGAACATATTGTCGAACTTGAAGGTGCCGGATTCCCACGTCCAGCATTTTCATTATTCTTTATTAGTTTTCAAAAGATTGGTGAACCGTCTCGAAATTTTTTTCGGGACGACTCACCATCGTAATCCCATGAACATATCCAAAAACTTGAAGGTCATCATTTTGACCTGTAATTTCTTTTGATAGTACAAAGATACACCGATCAAGAGTTGCTGACAATTACAAAATTTAATATTTGTGAACTTAAATTGTTGATATATTATTTATAATTGATTGATAATCAGT
>CAYXQH010000935.1:0-2194 GCA_964467425.1 uncultured Saprospiraceae bacterium | reverse complement strand
AAAAACCTCAAAATCAATCGGTTATTCCTTCACTTTTTGAAGAAAATCGGGAATTAATTATTTAACCGGTACTTAAATTAGACTATTCTATAAAAATCTTCAATTCTGTATTGGATCAACGCCCTGTATAATCTGGCTAAACTCCAGCCAATAAAAGTGCCCAACAATGCTCCAAACATAACATCCAATGGATAATGAACACCGACGTATACTTGACCAAATGCTATACTCGCTGCCCAAAGCAGCAAAGGTAATCTTAAAAATTTAAATCTTCTACAAAATGTAAATAGCAAGAAAACTGCTAAAGTAAAATGATTGGTCGCATGAGAAGAGGTAAAACTATAGCCACTTCCACAACGCACTAAGAGCTTTACATCATTTTTTAATTGAGGGTTTTTGCAGGGTCTTAATCGCTTGACTGAGTTTTTAATGACTTTACTACTAATTATATCAGAAACACCTACACTAATCGCCATAGCGAGAACCAGATAAATGGCTTTGATTCTATATTTATAAGCAACAAATAACACTAAAAGCACATAAAAAGGAATCCAGGTATATTTTGAGCGCCACCAGGGCATAAGATTATCCAAGAAGTTATTGTGAAGATTTTGATTGATCCATTCAAAAACCTGGACATCCATTTGAAGAATTGCTTCCATTAGTATGTTTCAAAATAAAGTAAATAACAGCGATTTCCCACTCAGATTTTATATATGCATAAAATATTTGTAAAAAGCTGTAACTAATGCAAAAATACATTAGTAAAACGATATAGATGTTAATTTCTTTTCAATTCCTAAATTTTATAGCAAATTACTGATCCATTTTTATAATTTTGCAGCCCCTACTTTTCAAAGCGGGCATTATTGAATCTTACTCACGCTCTTAAATAGTAAATTTTGGCTCTAATTAAATCAATTTCCGGAATACGAGGAACAATTGGCGGTAAAGCAGGAGAAAACCTAACACCGCAAGACATTGTAGAATGTACTGCAGCTTTTGGCCAGTGGGTCAAAGAAAAAACCAATTCAAATAAAGTGGTTATTGGAAGAGATGCCAGAATTTCTGGAGAAGTGGTTAATGCATTAGTTGTCAATACTTTGAGATGCTTAGGAATGGATGTTGTCGATCTTGGACTATCCACCACCCCCACCGTAGAAATCGCTGTCCCGGAAGAAAAAGCAGGCGCTGGAATAATTCTGACGGCGAGTCACAATCCAAAACAATGGAATGCTTTAAAATTGCTTAATGATAAAGGAGAATTCATCTCTGCTGCTGATGGAGCTGAAGTTTTGGAAAAAATTTCTGCTGGTTCAATTGAATATTGTCCCGTCGATAAAATAGGCTCTTATTCTTTGAATGACACCTATATGCAAAAGCATTTCGATAAAATATTTGCTTTAGAGGTGGTCAATGTAGATGCTGTAAAAGCAATGGCACCTAAGGTAGTCGTTGATTGTATCAACTCGACCGGAGCCATTTCAATGATTCCGATGTTAGAACAAATGGGCTGTACGGTTATTCCATTGAATGAGGAAATGACCGGCCGCTTTGCTCATAATCCTGAACCACTCCCTGCCAATTTATCTGCGCTTTCTGAAGCCGTAAAGTCTAATAATGCTAAAATAGGAATTGCTGTCGATCCAGATGTTGATCGTTTGGCATTTGTTTGTGAAGACGGTGAAATGTTTGGGGAAGAATATACTTTGGTTTGTGTGGCTGATTATATTTTACAACACAATCCTGGTGCTACAGTTTCTAACCTTTCTTCTACCAGAGCGCTTCGCGATGTTTCTGAAAAGCATGGTGTTGCTTATGAAGCTTCAGCCGTTGGTGAAGTCAATGTGGTGACTAAAATGAAAGAAGTAAATGCAGTCATTGGAGGTGAAGGAAATGGTGGAATTATATACCCAGAATTACATTATGGTCGCGATGCTTTAGTAGGTGCAGCAATTGTACTTTCTTATTTAGCAAAATTTGGAAAACCAATCTCTTTTTTAAGAAAAACATATCCTTCTTATACGATTTCTAAAAATAAAATCCAGCTTTCTACCGGAATCAATCTTGATTTAGTTTTTGCAGGTTTAAAAGAAAAATACTCTAATCAACCTATGAATACTATTGACGGACTAAAAATTGAATTTGATAGCAATTGGGTACATCTTAGAAAGTCTAATACCGAACCGATTAT
>CAYXQH010000934.1:0-2195 GCA_964467425.1 uncultured Saprospiraceae bacterium | reverse complement strand
CAAAAGAAATTTCGACTGATTTTTTAACATGTTCCAATAATTCAATATCTGTGTTATCATCAAAAGAATCTTCTATTATTGATGATAATACTTGCTTGCTTGCTTCTAGATTATTAATATAGTTCTTCTTTATATCTACTATGCCTAAATCAATAACATTGATATCCAAAAAAGATTCTATTTCCTTGTTACTATCTAAATCAAAGAATGTTACTTCGTCTTCTGACTTTAAATCTTGCAATACGTGTTTTTTGAATTTTCGTATGGTAATCACACCTGCACTTTTTGAATGATGGGCTATATTTTTAGCAAGTTCCTGAGTTCCGATACTCAAATTCTCAACAAAAATTGCCACATTGTTTAATAATTCTATCTTTTTAGATAAACGCGTTTTAAGCTCAGAACCCCCATTGGCTTTATCAACTTTCTTGAATAAATCCAAATCGGTGTCAGCAAAGAGTCTCAGCAGGACTACATTAAAAAAAGGCTTGCCTTTTATGTGATTAGTGTAAAATTTATTTAGCTTTTCCTTAATGTCACGAAGGTCTTTATCCGAAAGCCTATTGTCAATAATTAGAGATTTTAAGTCATCAACTAATTTATCATTATAAGACTTGAGAATCTTATCTTTAGTTAAATCCACTTTTAAATTAAAATACTTTAAGACTGAATCTTCGTTTTGAATAAAAATTGGTGGAACGAAATTTTTACTCTGAAAAGATGACTCGTAATTCTGAATACTTTTTATTTCACCAGTTTTTCGATCCGTATATTTTCCTTTTATGGTAAAGTTGTCATCTGTGATAAAATGGTATAAGTACTTTATCTGATACATTTGAGTTGAAAAACTGAAGAATCTATTTGAATCTATAGGATCTTTAAAATCGATTCCAATTTTTAGGTTATCATTTTTATAAAGAAATAGAATTAAATATGATAAAAGGATTTGATCAATTTGTCCATAGTATTCGTTTTCTTTTTCTAGAACAATGTTTAGTTCGTTATCAGAAATGAACTCATTTTGTGCTGAAAGCAGTAAATTAATTTCTTCATATCCAATGTTATTCCAATTCTTAATCATTAATCTGTTCAGGTTTACGTGTTTAATTTACGATTTTCTTTTTTTGCTTAAAAAGCAATATGTACGAGATAACACTCTTTACTTTTAAGGATAGGTTTTAGCTTGTATAGAACTAAGTATATATAAGTTCCGAATATAAATAGAATTTACTATAAGTAATTCATTATGAGTTATTTTTGTTTATGACGCTGTGTGATCTCCCATCATTCCTCCTTCAAGATGACGAGGCAAGTCATTTCGACTGTAAGGAGAAATCACACAAACTGCTAAGAGGTTTTATAAAAGACGTATTTTATATGACTGCTCTCTTCGCTCGAGGTGACGTTGTGATTAAAAAGAGTAACCACAACGGTAGTAAAGGTTTAAAAAGAAGTTACCTTATGAGATTTCTTGACGAACCCTTCGATACTTCGACAAGCTCAGCACAGGCTAGCTCAGGGTGACAGCATAAGGTAAAATTATGAAAATAATCTTAAATTATGATTATTTTCATAAAACAACGAGTTGGATCCTAAGAAGAACCGCAAGCTAATCGCTAACCCCTAAAAAAACTAACTCCTAATCCCTTCCCCATAAAACTCCAAAATAGGCACTGCCCATAACTCAGGAACATCCACCTTATGCAGGCCTTTATAGTCATAAGGCACCAGTTTGGAATGCGCAATGGCGACAATACGTTGGTGTTCCTGACTATACAATTTTGCTTTACACATGAGATGTTGCTGGCCTAATTCGGTGACATCATAGGTTGTGATGACGGTATCGGGAAAGGTGACGGGAAAGATAAACTTACAATCCTGCCAGGCTAGGATAGGACCTATGGTATGAAACTTTGGACTTTCGCCGAGGAGCCGTTCAAAAAAGGCAATCCGTACCGATTCCACCCATTTATGATAGACGGTATTGTTGACGTGCAGTGCCGCATCCATATCTCCCCAATGGACGGGAATGTCTAATTGTACGATGGCGTTATCAATAGTGAGTTGGTCTAACATAATTTTAATTTAAGCGGTGTTCGAGTGATTGTGTGAAAACACAATCGTATCGAGAACACAGAATGGTTTAACCCAGATTATGCATTAGAACTTTGTGATGAACCTTGAAAGTACCATAA
>CAYXQH010000933.1:0-2198 GCA_964467425.1 uncultured Saprospiraceae bacterium | reverse complement strand
GGCAGATATAGAAATGGCAGATCAAATGCTTCCTGTAGCTGGAGCATTGGATCAAGCAGGTAAAGCTATCCTTAGACCAATTATTGCCAGACCTTGCGATTGGCGTGAAAATCAATGGCTTCGTTCCAAAATACCTTTTCCTGAAAATGGAGAAGCGATCACTAGTAAACACTGGAATACTCAAGATGATGCTTATTTCAACATTGTTAATTCCCTTAAAAAATTGTTGAAATAATGGAGGCACTTCAATTAAAAAGTCGATATCCAGGTATTCGTGCTTTCGAAAAAAATGAACGCCATGTGTTCTTTGGTCGAAGACTTGAAGCTAAAAAATTATACAACCTGGTCAAAGCAAAACCCTTAGTGGTACTTTTTGCAAAATCTGGAATTGGAAAAAGTTCTTTGATTAATGCAGGGCTGGAGCCCATCCTGGAAAAGGATTATTTTTATGTAGTAAAAATTCGTTTGCAAACGACAGCGATCTCTTCGATTGAAATGGTGAAAAACGAATTAAAACCTTATCTCAACGAAGCCAAACTGAAGAAGCATGCTAAAGGAGAGCCTGGCTTATGGGAATACCTTCGAGCTTGTGAATTTAAAAAAGGAGAAGACCCGGTCACGCCAGTTTTAGTGTTTGATCAATTTGAAGAATTTTTCGAACATGATAAAAATGATCAGGATGAATTGAATAATGAGTTGGCAGATATGGTGAGCAATAGACTTCCTGAGCGTATTCGGGAAAGCCTGAGAAGTATTCCATTTCGTGATCGAACCAAAGAACAATTAGCCTGGCATGCTCCGATTCCCGTGAAATTTGTTTTCGCGATTCGTTCAGATCGAATGAGTCGTATGGATGAAATGTCTGAAAAGATTCCAAGTATTTTACATAATCGTTTTCATTTAAAACCTTTAAATATAGCTTCTGCTCGTGAAGCAATTATTGAACCCGCAGCTTTGGAAGGAAGTGATTTTGATACAGCTCCGTTTACTTATGCGGAGCCAGCGCTAAATACAATGCTTGGCTATCTGAAAAATAAAAAGGAAGAGATCGAATCTTTTCAGTTGCAACTCCTGTGTAGGAATATTGAAAAAACAGTTCAAAAGAAAAAAACGGATAATGTCGTTGTTACAGAAAATGATTTTGGAGGAGCCACGGGGATTAAATCCATTCTCAATAATTATTATGAACAAGAAGTAAGTGAGCTGGAAACGACTGAACAACCGTTGGCGAGGAAGTTTATTGAAGAAGGATTGATTGTCGCAGGGCGACGAGTTGGAATAAGTGAAGGAGTAGAAGAAAAATCTTTTGGAATCAATCCTGATTTGCTGTCGAAACTTTTAGCCAGCCGTTTGATACGCGCAGAGAATACACACCTTGGTCGTAGTTACGAATTAAGCCATGATACTTTGGTCGCTCCGATATTACAATCCTATGAAATCCGGCGTAGAGCAGAAGAACGGCAGGAGGCTATTGAAAAGCAAAAAGAACAAGAAGCGCTTTTAGAAAAGGAACGTAAAAAACGGAACCAGGCAAGATTGTTGGCATTAGCAGGTTTCATATTGTTTTTGATTGCAGCTGCTGGTGGATTTTTTGCAGCCAAACAATCACAGGTTGCAAAGAAACAAAGAGAAAAAGCCAGAGCAGCTGAAAAGAAAGCGATTATTGCAAGACGCAAAGCAGAGGATGCACTTGCTCAAGTGGAAAGAGCGCAGTTGGAGATGGCGCGAACGAATTTGGAGAATGGCAAATCGAATATGGATTTAGGAAATTACGATGCAGCTATTTTGAATTTTAAAACGGTGAACGAATTGGAATTAGTCCTGGCGGACAGCATAGTTAATGCGAATAAGTCCGTATTTAATGAGGCTAATAGTATGAAGTCTCAGTCCGAAAAGATTGGAGGTGCCGAATCAGTCTATAAAAAATACATGAAAATTGGTAATGAAGCTTATGGTCAAGGGAATTATCAATTTGCTTATGAGCAATTTAAACAAGCAAAAAATTTAAATTTAAACACAACGGCGACAACAGAAGCTAATCTGAAACTGGAAGGAACGACGAACCAAATGCTCCGGGCATTTTCCATCTCTTTAGATAAAGCCCCTGTCTATATTAGGGCAGATGGTTGTGTTGATGCATTGAAAGAAATCAGAAAAGCAGAAAAAATTATCCGGGTTTTACCAACTAATAAAATTAG
>CAYXQH010000932.1:0-2205 GCA_964467425.1 uncultured Saprospiraceae bacterium | reverse complement strand
GATATCGCTGTCGGAAGGATTCCAGCACGAACAGCTTTTGAAGCAAATGCTGTTATCGATAAGATTATTAAATATGATACGGAGCCTGCTACTCTAGGGGACTGGCGTAATAAAATTACTTTTACTGCTGATGATGAAGACGACAATACACATGTCAATCAAGCAGATGGTATAGGTGAAAAAATGAGAAACCGCCATAGGGAATTGAATGTCAATAAAATCTTTTTCGATGCTTACCAGCAAATATCCACTTCAGGTGGACAGAGATTTCCGAAAGCTAATGAAGCTATAAACAGGGATATGTTTAAAGGAACCTTAGTTTTAAACTATATGGGACATGGTGGATCAAAAGGATGGGCTCAAGAGCGGGTTTTAACAAATACAGATATAGATAACTGGAGCAATACGAATACCTTACCTTTATTTGTAACTGCTACCTGTTCCTTTACCGGGTACGATGAACCTTCCATAACCTCTGCAGGTGAACAAGCCTTATTAAAACCAAACGGTGGCGTAATTGCATTATTCACAACAACCAGAGCTGTTTACTCTAGTGCAAATAATCGTTTGACCAATGCCGTTTTTGATACTATTTTTCAAGAACTAGGAATGGAACCTTTATCAATTGGCGAAATATTACGACTAGCTAAAAATGCTAATGAGGCAGATACTCAATATACCAATTCCCGAAAGTTCACCTTAGTTGGTGATCCAACCATGAAACTGGCCATCCCAAAATATAATGTAAGCACTTCTAAAATCAATGGCATCGATATTTCAACAGGAATCATTGATACTATTCGTGCACTAGAACAAGTCTCCGTCGAAGGTTTTGTAACAGATCATAATGGTGCTGTTCTAACAGACTTTAATGGCACCGTTCGGCCTACGATTTATGACAAATTACTGAAGGTGACCACTTTAGGGCAGGATGAGAGAAGTAGCCCTAAAAATTTCAACATTCGACAAAATATTATTTTCAGAGGAAATGTGAGTGTAACCAATGGTGCCTTTAGTTTTACTTTTGTTGTTCCTAAAGATATTAATTATGAATATGGCTTAGGGAAAATCAGTTATTACGCCAGCAACGGAACGGATACAGATGCACGTGGTTATTTTGATCAGTTTATTATCGGGGGCACCAACCCTGATGGCTTGGCTGATGATCAGGGGCCATTGGTAGAAGTATTTATGAATAATGAAGATTTTGTTTTTGGAGGTATCACCAATCCGAATCCTACCTTAGTGGTAAAACTTTCTGACGACAACGGAATTAATGTTGTTGGAAATAGTATTGGCCATGATTTGACGGGAGTGATGGATGAAAACACACAGGAAACATACATTTTAAATGATTTTTATGAATCAGAATTAGATGATTATACGAAAGGGGAAGTACGCTTTCCACTTTTTGGACTAGAGGAAGGAAAACATAGAATCAAGGTAAAAGCCTGGGATATTGCTAATAATTCAGGAGAAGGCTTTACAGAGTTTGTCGTCGCCTCTAACGAAGAGGTTGCGCTTGATTATGTATTAAATTATCCTAATCCATTTACAACTTGTACAAATTTTCAATTTGAACATAATGTAAAAGATCAAGGCTTAGATATACAGATACAAATATTCACTGTAAGTGGAAAAATTGTAAAAACAATCGAAGAACAGCTTTATACTGATGGTGGTCGTGTCCATGGAATCAAATGGGATGGAACAGATGACTATGGAGGAAGACTAGGGAAAGGAGTCTATTTGTATAAAATCAAAGTGCGTTCTGATGATCTCAAAACTTCTGAGTCGGAGTTTGAAAAACTAGTAATTTTAAAATAAAAAATTAACTATAAAATAGCCTACCCTTCTTCTTTACTCAGCGGTTTTTAAACAGCCTCTGAGTAAAGAAATAGGCTTTTAAGCACAAAAAACAAAGGATTCCTACCAAAAAGTTCCTTTTTCAAGAAAATCAAATTAAAAAGCCCTACTTCCGCAATATATCCCTTTATATTATCATTCTAATTCTGACAAAACGAAATACGAAACCATGAAAATGGGGAATCTCCCCAAATTTTGCTTTCAAGCAAATTCTCTGACAATTTCACCTTTGAAAAATTACTGGTTTCCAAGTAGATTTGGGTTCTGTAAAAAGACTTGGTATTAATGTTGATTTATATTTTTCTTTAGCTATTATTGCAATTTAAACTTCAACATTAC
>CAYXQH010000931.1:0-2222 GCA_964467425.1 uncultured Saprospiraceae bacterium | reverse complement strand
CACTTCGCCTTAAAAATGTAAAGAAATTAGTCATAGATGAGGTGGATCAAATGTTAGATCTTGGATTCAAACCTCAATTAGTAAACATCCTCGAACTTATTCCACACAAGCGACAGAATTTATTGTTCTCTGCAACCATGACGGAAGCTGTTGAAAAAATTATCCATGACTTTTTTAATCGCCCCGAAAAAATCGAAGTTGATTTAAGAGGTACGCCGGTAGAAAAAATCGACCAGTCCTCTTATATGGTTCCTAATTTTTTTACAAAAACAAACCTGCTTAATTATCTATTAGCCAAAGATGCAGATATGACCAAAGTCTTAGTCTTTGTAGGAACTAAAAGAATGGCGAACCGATTGTTTGAAGAAATTGAAGCAGTTTATAAAGAAGAATTGGGTATTATTCATTCGAATAAAGCACAGAATTTTAGAATAAAAACCGTTAAGAAATTTCATGCAGGAGAAATTCGTTTGCTGATAGCAACGGAGATTATTGCTCGTGGATTAGACGTCTCAGAAGTAAGTCACGTAATTAATTTTGATACACCTGATATTGCAGAAAACTATATTCATCGAATCGGAAGAACGGGACGAGCAGATAAACGAGGGCATGCGATAAGCTTTTTTAAAGAAGAAGAGCAAGAGTACAAAACAGCAATAGAGGAATTGATGAAAAGAGAAATTCCAGTTTTACCTTTGCCAGAAGAAATTGAAGTTTCCGACGAATTGGTGCCAGAAGAAATTCCAAACTCCGCAGGAGATATAAATTACCTACCTGAAATTAACCTCAGTTCGCAAGGAGCTTTTCACGATAAAAAAGAGAAAAACAAAAAAGTGAATCAAGCACATCTCAAACGTAGAGCACGAGCTATAGAAAAGAAAAAAGCACGCCGCAAAAAGAAACAACGAAAATGAAAACGGTATAACGGTAGAACGGTGTAACGGTACACGGTATGAGGGTACACCGATAAGCCGTAAACCGTTACACCGTTCTACCGATAAACCGTCAATAAAATGAATCGTATCGCCATAAAACTCAAACCCGCCGCCGAACGCATGGTCAAAAAACGGCACCCCTGGGTTTTTGAAGGAAGTATTGTCAAGCAAAGTGGAGAAGCAGAAGCAGGAGATTTAGCGATTGTTTTTGACAGTAAAAAAAATAAATTTCTCGCTTGTGGCTTTTATGATCCGGATTCTCCAATCCGAGTAAAATTATTACAATTCCATCAATCTGCTCAAATTGATCAAGCCTGGTTTAAGGAAAAGATAGCAGCCGCGTATGCTATTCGAAAGCCTTTGCTTTTGACAGATACCAATAGTTATCGACTCATCTATGGGGAAAATGATGGCCTACCTGGCTTTATTGCAGATGTCTACGCAACCATTTTGGTAGTAAAGCTTTATTCAGCTATTTGGTTTCCTTACCTCGATAAAATTTTGCCACACCTTTTGGAGCACAGCAACTGCGATACCGCTGTTTTACGATTGAGCCGTTCCTTGCAATCCGAAGATGCTAAACATGGTTTTAGCGAAGGGCAAATCATTCACGGAACATTAGAAAACGAAGTTGTTATTTTTAAAGAGCATGGATTAAATTTCTCTGCCAATGTCATTCATGGGCATAAAACTGGATACTTTTTAGATCACCGACACAATCGAAAGCGTGTGGGCGATCTATCTGAAAATAAAAAAGTACTGGATGTATTCGCCTATGCCGGAGGATTTTCTATTCATGCATTAGCAGGAGGAGCGTCCGAAGTGACCAGTATCGATATTAGTGCTAAAGCCTTAGAAATGGCAACTCAAAATGCTGCATTGAATCTTCACGAAGGAAAGCATATCACTATGGCGGTCGATGCATTCGAAGGGTTAGAAAAATTATATCAAAAAGGAAATCGGTTTGATTTAATTATTATTGACCCGCCTTCTTTTGCGAAACGAGAGACCGAAACAGACAAAGCGAAAAAGCATTATCACCAGTTGGCTGTACTCGGAGCTAAATTAGTGGAATCAGGCGGAACAATTTTGCTGGCTTCTTGTTCTTCAAGAGTAAAAGCAGATACCTTTTTCGAAATTTCAGAACGAGGCCTTCAAGATTCCGGTCGATTTTTTAGATTGTTGGAAAAAACATTTCATGATACAGATCATCCCATAAGCTTTCCAGAAGGGGCTTATCTAAAAACTGCTTATTATAGAGTAGATTGAGCTGTTTATGAAAATAGT
>CAYXQH010000930.1:0-2224 GCA_964467425.1 uncultured Saprospiraceae bacterium | reverse complement strand
GCAGGAGATCAACCCAATAATGCTTTTTCTTTAAATGTATTAAACCCTGGAGAAGTGGCTGCAACCGCAGGAACATCAGGAGTAGTGTATAGTGTTAGCGATCAGGTAAATTATGATCCACAATCCAGAGTCAATACTTTCGCTCATGTAAATCATGGAACGCAGACGCGATTAGGAATTTTGCTTTGTATTAATGGTTGTGGAATTCTTAATGCATGGATGCGTAAAAACACAGGAATTAAAACCTATGCTGAAATGAATGACCTGGCAGAAAAGGTGTCGATTGGCTCAGAAGGTTTAACTGTTTTGCCTTTCGGGAATGGAGCAGAACGCGTGCTTGGGAATCAAAACATGAATGCACAAATCAATGGCTTGAATTTTAATATCCATGGGCAAGGGCATCTTTACCGAGCAACACAGGAAGGAATCGCTTTTGCTTTTTACTATGGAATGGAGGTGATGAAAGAAATGAATGTTAATCTCTCTGTCATTCGTGCCGCGCAGGCAAACCTTTTCCTTAGTCCAATCTTTAGAGATACCTTGGCTGCGGTTTCTGGATCGGAAATTCAATTGTATAATACAGATGGAGGCATCGGCGCCGCTCGGGGTGCAGGGATTGGCGCAGGGATTTATACAGATGCGAATGATGCTTTTCAACAATTAGAAGTATTAAATAAAACAATGCCTGACCAATTGAATCGCAATGCGGTGGAGGCAGCCTATAATAAATGGAAAGAAACCTTATTGACTTTTAAAAATTAAAATAAAAACAACCTGTTTGTATGGAATATCTCAAAGGAAAAAAAGAATACTTTAAAGGAATTGGAAAGATTGCTTTTGAAGGGAAAGAATCAAAAAATCCATTGGCGTTTAAATGGTATGAACCAAATCGAAAAGTAGGTAGAAAAACGATGGCTGAACACCTTCGCTTTGCGGCTTGTTATTGGCATAGCTTCTGCAATCTTGGTGCTGATCCATTCGGAGGAGGGACGAGAGTTTTAGAATGGAACAAAGGCAGAGATGCGATGTCTCGAGCAAAAAATAAAATGGATGCGGCCTTTGAGTTTTTTACAAAATTGGGCGTAGAATATTATTGCTTTCATGATTTCGACTTAGTGGAAGAAGGAAGTACTATTCGGGAATCCGAAAAACGACTCAAAGAGATTACGCGTTTTGCAAAACAAAAACAAAAAGCATCTGGCGTTAAATTACTTTGGGGAACAGCAAATCTTTTTTCTAACCCTCGATATATGAATGGCGGCGCAACGAATCCGGATTTTAATGTAGTTGCTTATGCCGGGGCACAAGTAAAAAATGCAATTGATGCAACGATTGCCTTAAAAGGAGAAAACTATGTTTTTTGGGGAGGTAGAGAAGGATATTTGTCGCTCTTGAATACAGATATGAAAAGAGAGAAAGAACACCTTGCGCGCTTTTTAACTATGGCAAAAAACTATGCACGTAAAAATGGTTTTAAAGGAACGTTCTTTATTGAACCGAAACCAATGGAACCAACAAAACATCAATATGATTTTGATTCTGAAACCGTGATTGGCTTTTTACGACAGTACGGTTTAGACAAAGATTTTAAATTAAATATTGAAGTGAATCACGCTACCCTTTCCGGTCACACAATGGAGCATGAAATGCAGGTTGCTGCGGATGCTGGAATGCTAGGAAGTATCGATGCCAATCGAGGAGATTATCAAAATGGTTGGGACACAGATCAGTTTGTCAATAGTATCTATGAATCTGTTTTGGCAATGCTAGTCCTTTTAGATAGTAAAGGTTTGCAAGGTGGAGGAATTAACTGGGATGCAAAAGTTCGCCGAAACTCAACAGATCTGGAAGACTTATTTATTGCACATGTCTCCGGAATGGATGTATTTGCTAGGGCGCTTATTATAGCAGATGAAATACTGAAGAAGTCCGACTATAAAAAATTCCGAAAGAACCGTTATGCGAGTTTTGATGAAGGAAATGGGAAAGCATTTGAAAAAGGAAAACTTAAATTAGAGGATTTAAGAAAAATTGCAGCAAGAGGAGGAGAACCCAAAATGATTAGTGGAAAACAAGAAATGCTGGAAGCTCTGATTAATAATTATATTTAAAAATTTTCTTAGTAAAAAACACCAAATTAATTGTTCTGCTCAGCAGGAATATTGGCGATTTCTAAAGGTGTTTTAGAATGCTGGATTGGAAGCTTTATTGAAAAAGTTGACCC